>CAZKHZ010000001.1:0-51211 GCA_964552715.1 uncultured Chitinophagaceae bacterium
AAAGTGCTTTTCAAACACTTGGCTTCAATCACTCAAAGTACAACGGCATTATTGACGTTACTGGTATCGCGTTTTCAATTATTATTTCATTACTTTTCGCCTCCATGCCGGTGGCGTTTTATTTAGGTTTAGTGAAGTAATTCAAAAATATTCAAACAGTTTTATGTTAAACTTCAATTCAAAAATTCCCGAAGGTTCATTGCCCGAAAAATGGACCAAATACAAATCAAGTGTGTCATTGGTGAACCCTGCCAACAAGCGTAACTTGGAGATTATTGTTGTAGGCACTGGTCTTGCAGGTGCATCGGCAGCGGCTTCGCTAGCAGAGATGGGCTATAAGGTGAAGGCATTTTGCTTTCAGGATTCGCCAAGAAGAGCACACTCTATTGCAGCACAGGGGGGCATAAATGCAGCAAAGAATTATCAAAATGATGGCGACAGTGTTTATCGCCTTTTCTATGATACTATTAAAGGTGGCGACTATCGCTCTCGCGAAGCCAACGTCCACCGTTTGGCAGAGGTGAGTGGCAGCATTATTGACCAGTGTGTGGCACAAGGCGTTCCATTTGCACGCGAATACGGAGGCTTGTTGAGCAATCGTTCTTTTGGTGGCACTCAAGTGCAAAGAACTTTCTACGCAGCGGGGCAAACCGGACAGCAATTATTGTTGGGTGCATACAGTGCCTTGCAGCGTCAAGTAGGTATGGGCAATGTAACATTACATACCCGCCACGAAATGATGGATGTGGTAATGATAGACGGCAAAGCCCGTGGCATCATCGCTCGCGATTTGATTAGTGGAAAATTAGAGCGTCATTTTGGTCATGCAGTATTGTTATGTACAGGTGGTTACGGAAACGTATTCTTCCTCTCTACCAATGCTATGGGCAGCAACGTTACCGCAGCATGGAAAGCGCACAAAAAGGGTGCCTACTTCGCCAATCCTTGTTTTACTCAAATTCATCCGACTTGTATTCCAGTTTCGGGCGACCATCAGTCTAAGTTGACTTTGATGAGCGAATCGCTTCGTAATGACGGTAGAATCTGGGTGCCGAAAAAATTGGAAGATGCTAAGGCTGTGCGCGAAGGAAAATTGAAACCAAATAACATTAAAGAAGAAGACCGCGATTATTATTTAGAAAGAAGATATCCTGCCTTTGGAAACTTGGTGCCGCGTGATGTGGCAAGCCGCGCAGCCAAAGAAAGATGCGATACAGGTTATGGTGTGAACAAAACTGGGCAAGCAGTTTACTTAGATTATGCTGCGGCAATTGAACGCTATGGCAAAATTGAAGCTACTAAAAGCAACTTACACAATCCTGATTCGGCTACTATTATTACACTAGGTAATGCCGTGGTTAAAGAAAAATACGGCAACCTGTTTGATATGTATGCGCAAATCACAGGCGTGAATCCTTATGATGAGCCAATGCAAATATACCCTGCTGTGCATTACACTATGGGCGGGTTGTGGGTGGACTACAACTTGATGACCACCGTGCCGGGCTTATACGCTTTGGGCGAAGCCAATTTTAGCGACCACGGTGCCAACCGATTGGGAGCTTCGGCTTTGATGCAAGGGTTGGCAGACGGTTACTTTGTAATTCCCTACACCATTGGTGAGTATTTAAGTACCGACATAAGAACCAAAGCCATTCCAACCGACCACGAAGCATTTGTGGAAGCCGAAAAAGCAGTGCAACAAACCTTAGATAAATTGATAAACATTAAAGGCACTAAGTCTGTTGATTATTTCCATAAAAAGTTAGGTAAAATAATTTGGGATGATTGCGGAATGGCGCGTAATGTTGAAAATCTAACCAAAGCTATTGCTCAAGTGCGTGCTTTGCGCGAAGAGTTTTGGAGGGATGTGCGTGTGCCAGGAACGGTGAATGAGTTCAACACTGAATTGGAAAAAGCAGGGCGCGTGGCAGATTTCTTGGGCTTAGGAGAATTGATGTGTTTGGATGCACTTACCCGAAACGAAAGTTGTGGAGGTCACTTCCGCGAAGAATATCAAACCGAAGAGGGCGAGGCATTGCGCGATGACGAAAACTTCAGTTTTGTTTCGGCTTGGGAATTGACAGGCGACAATGAGTGGAAGCTGAACAAGGAAGCATTGGTGTACGAGAACATTAAAATTGCTGCAAGAAGCTATAAATAGACATTAGATGATAGATATTAGACTTTAGAAAATACAATATCTACCACCCATTATAAACTAAGAGATAGAAGAAAATTGAAAAAATATGAAGATTACATTAAAAGTTTGGAGACAGAAGAACACGCAAGCTAAAGGTTCGTTTGAAACCTATAAACTTGACCATGTGGAGGAAGACATGTCTTTCCTCGAAATGTTTGATGTGTTGAATGAGCAACTTATCAATGAAGGCAAAGAGCCTGTGGTATTTGACCATGATTGTCGCGAAGGTATTTGCGGCATGTGTAGTATGTATATCAATGGTCGTCCGCACGGACCAAAAGATGCTGTAACCACCTGCCAGTTGCACATGCGCTCGTTTAAAGATGGCGACAACATTGTGGTAGAGCCGTGGCGTGCTGCAGCTTTCCCAGTATTAAAAGACTTGTCTGTTGATAGAAGTTCTTTCGATAGAATAATTGCTGCTGGAGGTTTTGTGAGTGTAAATACAGGTAATGCGCAAGACGCTAACTCGTTGCCAATTGGTAAAGAGATTGCAGATGAAGCTTTTGCCAGTGCAGCTTGCATAGGTTGCGGAGCATGTGTAGCTGCTTGCAAAAACGCTAGTGCCATGTTGTTCGTTTCTGCAAAAGTTTCGCAACTATCTATGTTGCCGCAAGGCAAAGCCGAAGCACATAAACGTGCATTGGCAATGGTGGCACAGATGGATGCCGAAGGCTTTGGCAACTGCACCAACACGGGTGCTTGCGAAGCAGAATGCCCTAAGGAAATTTCACTTTCTAACATTGCACGCTTGAATAGAGAATATCTTGGCGCGGCTTTGGTGTCAGAGTAAAACAGCATAAGTATTAGCAAATGGTAAAGGGGTGAAATTAATTTTTCACCCCTTTTTGTATTGTGACGTTCTGACTTTGTTTAGTTCATTTTGATGCAATAAATTCGACTATCATAAATATTTAAACGGTATTAATTTCGTTCGTTAGTATTGAAATTTTTTCATTACTCGTTCAATCTTATCGGTGAAGAAAATTCTAGGCATTGTAAGTTTAATTAAATGACTATATTTGTCATGCTAAATAAAGTCATGTATGAAAATTATTATTAAAAATGCTAGAGAACAAAAGGGTTTGTTGGTGCGCGAAGTGGCGCAGGCATTAGGTATTGATGCAGCTTTGGTAAGTAAATTTGAAAGTGGAGCACGAAAGCCCACCAAAGTGCAAGTGCAAAAACTAGCTATTTTATTGGGCATCAAAGCAGACGAATTGATGGTTCTGTGGATGAAAGAAAGAATCTTGGATGAAATTGGCGATGATGATTTGGGATATAGAGCATTGGTATTAGCCGAGGCAGAAGTAAAGTATCGAAAGATAAAAAGCAAGCCTTCTCCTTTGCCTAAGCAACTCAAATCATTGATTACTGAAATCGACAAACTAAAAAAACAACTCAACAAGTTTCGTCATTTAGATAGCTATCGCATTGCGCAGGCTTTGGAGTTGGAATATACTTTTGAGAGCAACCGCATTGAGGGTAACACGCTTACCCTTAAAGAAACCGATTTAGTTATTAATGAAGGTTTAACAATTTCGGGCAAGTCCATGCGTGAGCATTTAGAGGCAATCAATCACAAGGATGCTATAGAGTATGTAAAGCACTTGGTAGAAAAAAACACAACGCTCAATGAGCGTGAGTTACTTTCTATTCATAATTTAATATTGCGAGGCATAGAGCCGCAAAATGCAGGTCGCTATCGCAATGTGCAGGTGATGATAAAAGGAAGCAAACACCTGCCGCCCGCGCCCTATTTAGTTGCAAAACAAATGGAAGATTGTTTTTTGTGGTTTGAGGCTAACAAGTCAAAACTCCATCCGGTGTTGTTGGCTGCAGAAATGCACGAACGAGTAGTTACTGTTCATCCTTTTATTGATGGAAACGGCAGAACTTCTCGTTTGATAATGAACCTAATTTTGCTCAAGCATGGCTTCGTAATTGCAAACATCAAGGGCGATGCTAAAAGTAGAATTGCGTACTACACTGCTTTAGAAGTTGCGCAATCGGAAGGTAACAAAGTTCCTTTCTTTGAATTTATTGCCGAAACCGAGCTAGTTGCATTGCAACGCTACTTGAGTGTAATAAGTAAATAGTTTAAAGGTAATATCTGTGTTATGAGGTTGGTGGAAACATCAGCCTCTTTTTGCTTTATTCATCTTTAAAGTATCCGTTAAACATTTTTCTACAAAATCTGTTTAATTTGCTTCATTTAGGAGAGACATGAACAAATTTTTTTGTATTTTGGCACTACTGTTTTCTGTAGTGTTAGGTTTTGCACAAACAGGCATTGTAAAAGGTAAAGTAACAGAGAGCGGCAGTGGCATACCAGTGGAGTTTGCTACAGTTGCTGTTGACGGCACCACACAGGGTGCGCAAACAGATGCGAAAGGCGAGTTTATTATTGAAAGCCTCAAAGCTGGTTTGGTAAATATAAAAGTTTCGAGCATCGGTTTTAAGACAAAAACGGTGTATGAAATAGAAGTTACCAATGGCAAGCCACAGATTTTAAGCATAGAAATTGAGCCTTCTTCGCAGGAGTTGAGTGCTGTGGAAATTACGGCATCACCTTTTACCAAAATGGAAGAAAGTCCGGTGAGTATGCGCACTATAGGTACCAACGAAATACAACGCTACCCGGGTGGCAATCGCGACATTTCTAAAGTAATTCAGTCTTTGCCAGGTGTGGGTTTCACGGCTTCATTCCGCAATGATATTTTGATTCGTGGTGGCGGACCTTCCGAAAACAAATTCTATTTAGATGGCATTGAAATTCCTGTAATCAATCACTTTGCTACACAAGGCGCAGGTGGTGGGCCGGTGGGTTTGATTAACGTTGATTTTATACGCGAAGTAAATTTTTATAGTGGTGCATTTCCTGCCAACCGTGGCAACTCGCTCAGTTCAATTATGGATATTCGATTGAAAGACGGGCGTGAAGATCGTTGGGGCGGCACACTCACTTTGGGCAGCAGCGAGTTTGCTGCATCTATGGAAACACCACTTAATAAAAAGAAAAGCGCCACCCTTATCGCCTCGGTTCGCTACTCTTATTTGCAGTTTCTTTTTCAGGCTTTAAAACTTCCTTTTTTGCCAACCTACTCTGATGCACAGTTTAAAATAAAGTGGAAAATAAGCCCTAAGGACGAATTGATTGTATTGTCGCTTGGCGCACTCGACCAATTCAAATTAAATCTAAAAGCAAATGAAACAGAAAGCCAGCGTTTCTTGCTTGGCACACTTCCCGAACAAGGGCAATGGAATTATTCTATTGGTGCAAAATACACCCACTACTTCGATAAAAGTTATTTGCAAGTGGTTGCTAGCCGAAATATGTTGAGCAACTCCTTTGTAAAATACGTTGACAATGATAAAAACTTAGCAAAAACTTTTGATTACAATTCGCAAGAAAGCGAAAACAAATTACGCATTGAACACACTGGTAGAGTAAGTGGATGGAAGTATAATTATGGCGTAAATTATGAGTATGCGCGATACTACAATCGTAGTTCGTTTTCGAGAGTTTCTACAGGTGAATTAGTACCAACCTTAGTGCAATTTGAAAGCACGCTAACCATGCATAAGTATGGCATGTTTGCTCAGTTTAGCCGTTCCTTCTTTAAAGATAGATTGTTGTTCTCCTCTGGTATTCGTTTCGATGGAAATTCATACAACAAAAGTATGGCAGCAATGGCAAATCAAATTTCGCCACGCGTATCGCTTTCTTATGCAGTTACCGATGGCTTTAAGTTGAATTTCAACACAGGCTACTACCATCAATTACCGGCATACACCATTCTGGGTTATCGCGATTCTGCGAATGTTTTAGCCAACAAAAGTGATTTGACATACATGCGCAACGTACACGTGGTGTTGGGTGCAGAATATAGTTTCAAATGGAATGCACGCGTTTCTGTAGAAGGTTTCTACAAGCAATATTACAATGTGCCATTTCTTACAAATGACTCTGTTTCCCTATCCAATCAAGGTGGAAATTTTGGTGTAGTGGGTAACGAACCTGGCAAATCGCAGAGTAAAGGCAGAAGCTACGGCATGGAAGTTTTATACGAGCAAAAATTATTTAAAGGCTGGTATGGCATCGTGGCTTATACATTGTTTTGGAGTCAGTTTGAAGACATTCGCAAAAAAGATTACGCGCCCTCTGCTTGGGATACGCGCCATATTATCAGCATCACAGGAGGTAAAAAGTTCAAGAAGAACTGGGAGGTTGGAGCACGCTGGAGAATGAGTGGTGGAGCGCCTTTCACACCCTTTGATATTGCTGCATCTACCTCAATTGCGGCATGGCCTTTTAACCGACAAGCTGTAATCAACTATGCTGAATTGAATAGTGATAGATTAAATTGGTTTCATCAATTAGATATTCGTGTTACTAAACGTTGGTACTTCAAAAAGTGGAGTTTTGAATTGTATTTAGATATTCAAAATGCTTATGCCTTTGCGCCCGACCAAGGCGCTACTTTAATTGTACAAACAGATGCCAATAACTTACCAATTGCAGATCCAAACCGTTCTGGATTTGCACAATATAACTTAGACAGAACTCGCAATCGCACAGTAATTCCTAGCTTGGGTTTTGTAATTTATTATTAAGCATCAATCCTACAGAATACAAAGTGCTGGTGGATTGTGAAGTAGATTGAGACAATTTTAGAATACAGAAGTAAAATCGGAAAATCTAAACTTGCTTGCTGCGCTTTTGCAAAAGCGATACAAGAATTGGCAACACAAATAAGCTAACCGTAGTGAGCGAAAAGTACAAATCAGCCCTTTCGCTTTCTACAATGTGACAAAAAGCACTTTCGGTAAAATAGTGGCAGGCAAAAGACAAGCACAGTTTCAAACCCAGCAAACCAATAATGCCAAAGGCAACCATATCCAGAAAAGGGAAACGCTCCATCAGCGAAACAAAATATCCCGCCACAATACGCATGGTAATGATGCCGATAAACACACCCATGCACACCAGATAAATATTATCGGTAAAAGCAACGGCAGCAAACACATTGTCTAATGAAAATGTTAGATCCATCACCTCTACCTGCAATACTACACTCCAAAAAAGGGATAGCCCCAGTATCTGTTTCGGGTGCTTAACTTCCATCTCCAACTCCTCGCCTTCTATTTGCAGTATGTTTTCTTTTTTGGTAAAATGTTTGTAGAAATAAGCAAGACTTAAGTAAAGCAAATATCCACCGCCCAACAATTTCAATACATTGATTTTAATAAGCCAGCTTGCAAAGAACAATGCTGTGCCCCTAAAAATGTAAGCCAGCACCAAGCCTATTTTTAAAGCCCTTCTGCGCTGTTTTTCATCGGGCAAGTCCATCACCATCGTAGCCAGCACCGCAGCATTATCAATGCTCAAAAGACTTTCGATAAGAATAAGATTTAGTATTACCAAACCCGCAGCTTTTAAATCGCTACCCAAATACTGATGAAGAAATTCTATGATTGTTTCCACTAAGGATAATTGAGGCTGCAAATGTAAATGCTGCAAACTATTTTAGGCAAAATGTTTTTACGTTCTTGCCTCTCTTTCCTCATCCCTCGCCCTTCGTCCCCCGTCCCTCAATAGTTATACTTCGGTTGCCAACCATTCACTTTGTTCGGGAGCAAATCCAACAAATGCCAAACCGAACAGTAAGTATCACCAGGTCCTAAAAAGTCGTAGTTCACTCTAAACACACCTTCGTCTGTTTTTTTAAAAGTAGAAACACCAGGCAAATACGATTCGGTATCTTTTTCAAAACCCAAATCTTTAATAAAGGAACTTTCCTGTGCAGAAAGCATATTGAATTGCCAGTTGCGACTGGCTGCAAATTCCTTTTGCACCTCGGGTGCATCAGGCGAAACCACCACAAAAGGAGCGCGGTCGGCAAGCGGTAAACGAATGCCGTTAATTTCATCTGCTCACAACGTATAGTAAACACAACTCTTGCCCATGTTATGCACCACCAGCAGCTCGTTGCGCTCATCAAAAAATGAATACAAATTAATTGGTTGATTCTGATGGTTCAGCAAAGTGTAATCAATCACTGCTTCGGGCTGCCATTGTTTTCGCAACTTCGAAATTTCTTTACGCTTGTTTGTAATTTCGTTTTGAATGGTTTCGATTTGCGCAAATAAATTATCATTTAGCATCTCTGTAATTTTGAGGCAATTTAAACGTTTACATAAATACTGAATCTTCTTCCAAAATAATTTTGTTCAAATGAAATCACTTACAATCTTACTACTATCGTTTTTATTGTTACCCATAGACCCAGATGCTTATCTAAATAGTATCAAAGGTTTTGCTGACGAAAGTTTTTTTAAAGCAGAGGTTTATGCAAAACACGATTGGCAATCATTTGAAAAACTGCCCGAACCAAACACCATAGTTCAGACAAAAGATTTTGATTTGCACCTGATGAATGCTTGTTTGTTTTTTGTTTCAAACAAAATGCGTCAATCAAAAAAAGTAGCACCGCTTACCTATTCCGAAGGCATACGAAATGCATCCTTGGTTCATTCAAATGAAATGGTTACGAAACAGTTTTACAGCCATATCAATTCAAAGAATACCGAACTGCGCGCACCAGACAATCGCATGAGAATGTTTGGAATTAGCAATGTGCCTATGGCAGAAAATATCCACAGGTTTCCATTTATTCCAAACGAAACTACATACCTGAAACTAGCGCAAGATATCATGGATGATTTTTATAAGTCTGAAGGACACAGACTTAACCTGATGAACAAAAATTTTACCCACTCAGGCTGCGCTGCCACTTGGGAATACAGCCCAAAAGAAAAATATCACTTCGCAAAAGTAACACAGTGTTTTGTGCGTCTTTGAATGAGTAGTTTTATTCCTTGTATAAACGAAGCGACAAACAAATTTTGCAACCAAATGTTGAAAACAGAAGTCACTATCGAAACATTTTTCATTTTTTTCTTGAATATCTGACTAAAATCATATTTTCGGTGCTTCTGATTTAAATTTATTAAGACACTTTAATTGGTTATGGCATCATTTCTACGTCAAACATTATTAGCAATTTTCCTTTGCTCATTAGCAACATTTTTATCGTTAAAATCTTCAGCACAGTGTGGCTTGAGTTCACAACCCGAAGGTGGTGGTCCTTTAAATCCAACTTCTTCATGGAGTGCTAACCTGTCAGTTGGAAGCGGAACTTATGTTGATTTCAACGTAGTAGCTGGAAATTTTTACTCTTTCCGCTACACAAATATTAATCAGCAATATAGCAACGGTAACAATATTGACATGACCCTGTCATCTACCTCAGGTATTTTGACATACAATGACAACCTAACTCCACTTTCAAATCCATGGACAGGCGGAGTTTGTCCTCCACTAAACAGCAGACCATCTTCTACTGAGTGGCTGGCAACTTACACTGGTACTGTAAGGGTAAATACAAAAACATTTAACGGTTCTTGCTTAGATTGGGTTGCGGGTCAAAATTCAGCATTGCTGCAATACAAAACTTGTCCTGTACAGCCTGATCCAGGGGAAGGAGTAAATACTTGGAATGTAGATGCTTTTGCAACTACAGATATATCTTTAACTGGAAGTGCAGCTAATGCTAGATATGGTTTTTACAGTGCTGCTGCGGTAAATTTTAATACAGCAGCGCAGTGGGGCAATACAACATCTCCTTCATCTGCACCGGGTTGGTCTGGTTGTACAGTTTCAAACGATAAATTTACAGTAAGAGCTAGAAGAAGAGGCTTTACGTGTTCTGCTTATGCGATTAATGTTGCAAATGCAGATGACGCGATTCGTGTGTTTGTGAATGGCACACAAATTTACAATGCAACTAATCCTGTAACAAATGTGCCATTAGGAACCTACGTGTTGGGCGCAAATGATTTAGTTGAGATTCGTTTAGTTGGTCTTTGTGATCCAGATAATGCAAGTGTTACTTTTACACCTGTGGCAAGCCCTGCGCTTAGTGGTGGTACAATAGGAGGTTTTGTAAACGGTGCTACATTATGTGTTGGTTCTAATCCTGGAACTTTTACTGATGTTACTGCTGCAAGTGGTGGCACCTTGGGTCAAAATAATGGTGGCGCTCTTGCTTACAATTGGGAATTCTCTAATGATAATATTACTTACACGCCTACAGGTATTACTACGCCAACTTATAATCATGGTGCCTTAAATACAGTAGGCACTTTTTATGTTAGAAGAAGAGTTACAGATAAGTGTTCAAGTACTACCACTTCAAACACTATTTTGGTTAACGTAGTAGATTTGCCAAATGGAGGCTTATCTCCGGCAAATCAAACTGTTTGTTTTGGCAGCCAAGTAGTGCTTACGCTTAATTTTACAACGGGTCAATCTCCTTTTAATGTTCAAATATTCAATGGAGCTATCAATCAACCAAGAAACGGAAAAGTAAATGGTGACACTATAATGTTAGATGTGCCTGCCAGCCCAACTACGTTTGCATTATCACAAATTATTGACGCTAATTCTTGTCCAAGAACATCGGGATTTTTAAGTGGTTCTATAGTTTCAATATCTCCAGCTATTAATATTGGAGGTGTTTCTTCAACAAACATTTCATGTTTTGGTGGCAATAACGGTTCAATTGTAATTTCAGCATCTGGGGGAACTCCTCCATTCCAATATTCGGTTAACAATGGCACTAGCTATCAAGTTTCAAACACTTTTATTGGGTTAACTGCAGGCAACTATTTTGTAACAGTGAGAGATACTTTGGGTTGTGTTGCAGTTTATAGCGGCAATCCAGTTGTACTTAACCAGCCAACTCAAATTTCATTTACAACTATTAAACAAGATGCAAGTTGTGCTGGCGTGTTTGACGGAACAATTGGTGTTTCTGCAAGTGGTGGGGTAGGAGGTTACCAATATTCTTTAAACGGAGGACCTCTACAACCAGGAGCTAACTTTAGTGGTTTAGGAGCAAATACATACACTGTTCTAGTTCAAGACGCGAATGGTTGCACCACAACTTCAACTGTTATTATCAATAACGCTTATGTCGTTTCATCTTCAATTAATAGCCAAACAGATGTTGCTTGTTTTGGTGGTAATGATGGTGCGGTTACTTTGCAATTGTCTGGAGGTATCCCTCCTTATCAGTATTCAATTAATGGCGGTTTAACCTACCAGCCCTCATCAACTTTTACTGGATTAAATGGAGGAAATTATTTGATAAAAATTATTGATGCAAAAGGTTGTCCTGTAATACAAAGTGTAGATATTCTTGAGCCAACCCAATTGATTACAGTAGTTGATTCAATAACAAATGCTGGTTGTTTTGGCGGTGTTAACGCAGCAATTTATACCACAACTACTGGTGGTACACCCGGATATACTTACACTTGGAGCAACAGCGTTGCTACTGATGACAATATTGGTATTGTAGCAGGCAATTACCGCCTAACAGTTGTAGATACCAAAGGCTGCCGCGATTCAGTTGCTGCAAATGTTGGTCAGGCACCAGAATTATTTGTTGCTTTAGCGGCATCTACGGATGTTAAGTGTAATGCAGGATCTGATGGAACAGTTGATATTACTGTAAGTGGCGGAACACCTCCATACACATTCAATTGGTCAAATGGTCATCAGTTGGAGGACTTGGTGAATGTTGTTGCAGGTACATATTCTGTTACAGTGGAAGATGCAAATGGTTGCATTAAAACATTAACTCAAGTAGTTAATGAACCTACACCACTTACGCTTGCTTTATTAGGTACTAACATCATTTGCAATGGAGCTAAAAATGGCACGGTTACAAGCACAGTAGGTGGAGGTGTTGCTCCTTACAACTATTTCTGGAGCACAGGTGATACCGCATCTTCTATAACAGGAGTTGGTGGAGGACTTTACACGGTGATTGTAACCGATGCAAATGGTTGTTCAATAAGTGGTACAGTAACACTAACTGAACCTCCTGTTTATTCCTTGACTTTGAATGTAACTAATGTTCTTTGCTTTGGTGATTCAACTGGTTCTATTTCAACAACTGCGGGTGGAGGAACTCCTCCATACACTTACTTGTGGAATACAAGTTCAACGGATTCTGTTTTGACTGGCATTCCAGTTGGTTTCTACTCTGTTACTGTAACGGATGTAAATGGCTGTTCATCTTCGGCTTCAACTACAGTTACGCAACCTGCTGAATTGACAATTAATTCGTCATTGTTTGATGTAACTTGCAGTGGCTACTCAAATGGTTTAATTGACTTAACAATTAGCGGTGGTGTATTACCATATACATACAATTGGACAGGTGGTTCAACATCTCAGGATTTGACAGATATTCCAGGTGGAATTTATGATGTAACTGTTTCTGATAATAATGGTTGCACAGCCACGGAGTCATTCTCTATTGCTGAACCTGCACCTATTTCATCTACCATTACTAAATCAGATGTTACTTGTAATGGTGCGGCAAATGGTACTGCAACTATAACTGTTGTTGGTGGTTCTGCTCCATATAATTACTTGTGGAGTAATTTTGGCGGTGCGGCTTCTGTTTCAGGATTAAGTGGAAATACTTACTTTGTAATTGTTACAGATGCTAAGGGCTGTCAACACAGAGATAGTGTATTTATTTTTGAGCCGGCTGCAATTACTATTACAGCAAATGTTGTACAAATTTCATGCTTCGGTTCTGATGATGGTGTTATTGATGTAAGCGTAACAGGTGGAACTTCGGGCTATACATATAGCTGGAGCAATGGCGCGACTTCTCAAGATTTATCAGGTTTAGGTCAAGGTATTTACGTGTTGGGTGTTACTGACGCAAATGGTTGTACCGCAACTGCTTCATATACTATAGTTAACCCTTCACCAATCATTGCCAACTACTTTATAAGAACTCCAAGATGTGCTGGAGATACAGATGGACAAATTGATGTTATTCCATCTGGCGGTGTGTCACCATACACCTATTTATGGAGTAATAACACTACAAACGAAGACTTACAAAATGCTTCATCAGGTACTTATTATTTAACTATTACGGATACACGTAATTGCCAAAAAGTAGATACTCTAATTATTGGTCAACCATTGCCATTATACACAACTGGATTTATCAAGAATGTGAAGTGTGCTGGTTATGAAGATGGATTCTTGGATATCACAGCTTATGGTGGAACATTGCCTTACTACTTTGTTTGGAGCAAAGACTCGGTTGTAACTGAAGACTTGGGTAATCTTGCAGGTGGAAACTATGTTGTAACTGTTACAGACGGTAATGGTTGCACAGTTGATGCTACTTACTTTGTTTATGAACCAGATTCTTTGAAACTAACATTTGCTTCAACTAATGTTACTTGCCCAGGTATAGGAACAGGAAAGGTTTCAGCGGTAGTTACAGGTGGTGTTTATCCTTATATATATTTGTGGAATACATTTAATGGAGATTCAACATTGGCTAATATACCATCAGGAAGTTATATTTCTATAGTAACAGACTTCAATGGCTGTTCAACCCGAGATTCTATTTTCATTACCCAACCGTTGCCTTTCAATGTTGTTGATAGTATCACAAATGCTTCATGCAGCGGTAAGAGTGACGGTATTATTGACTTGACAGTTGCTGGCGCAAATGGTAATTACACCTTTGTGTGGAGTACAAGCGCAACTACCGAGGATATTTCAGGGTTAGCTGCGGGTACTTATCGTGTTACAATTACCGATGCACTTGGATGTACTTATGTTGGTGTTTATGTAGTTGGTGAAGCAAAACAATTGTTTGCAGACATAGCAATTGTGAGTCCAACTTGTAACGGTTCTACAACAGGTATTATAACTGTAGATGCTACAGGTGGTGATGTTCCTTATACTTATATTTGGAACACTACTCCTGTTCAAAACAGTAATACAGCTTCAGGGCTTGGTGCGGGAATTTACACGGTTACTATTACAGATAGCAAAGGATGTACTTTAGCAGAAACAAGAACAGTTACTACTCCAAATCCTTTGGTGGTTAATGTGAATGTTACAGGCTCTAAATGTTCAAATATTGGTTCAGGGATAGTGGTAGTAAATACAACTGGCGGTGCAGCACCATTTACATATCAATTAAATGGCTCAACGCAATCAACCAATACATACACTGGCTTGTTGCCTGGCACTTATGTTGTGTTTGTTCGCGATGCGAATGGTTGCGAAGGCATTAATTCGTTTACAATTCCTGTTCCAACTACGCTTAGTGTTGATTTAGTTGCTGACAAAGAACTTATACTAAGTGGAATGGAGGCTCAGCTTACAGCCATTGTGGTATCTGATACAACTATCACTCAGGTTTTTTGGAGCAGCATGTTAGGTACATTCAATTTCTCAGGATGTGCAGATTCAACCAACTGTCTTACTCCAACTGTAGCTCCAGAAGTTACTACAACTTTTGTTGTAACAGTAATGAATGCTGATTCATGTACTGCAACGGATACTATTAGAATTGAAGTTAAGACTCAACCTTCAGAATTCGTTCCAACAGCTTTTTCACCTAATGGTGATGGATTGAATGACTTCTTTGAGTTTGCCATCTTAGGTGTTACCACCGGAGAGGTTAGAATATTTGATCGTTGGGGCAATTTGATTCATGAGAATCTTGCACAGAAAAATGGTCTTGGCTTTAAAGATGGATGGGATGGCACATTTAAGGGAAGTCAAGTGCAAATGGAAACCTACGTTTATTCTATGAAGTTGAAATACTTTAACGGTGTAGAAAAGCAAATGACAGGCACAATTGCTGTAACTCGATAAG
Organism: uncultured Chitinophagaceae bacterium; assembly: GCA_964552715.1. Lineage (GTDB taxonomy): Bacteria > Bacteroidota > Bacteroidia > Chitinophagales > LD1 > UBA7692. The sequence continues at coordinate 14,986 of CAZKHZ010000001.1, forward strand.
CACATTACTAATCACATATTTTAAAGGCTGCTCTTTTGAGCAGCCTTTTTTGTTTTATTATAGTTCAAAGTGAAATTTTACTCCCGAAATACTTTCTTTGTGCAATGCAAAGAGTAATCAAATTATTTTCCTTCCTTTTCATTTTATCTTTTTCAGTAAACGCTGCTACAGGTGATACAATAAAGGTAAAGGCGCACGATAAAAAAGCAATGACGTGGTATGGTAACTATGACACAGTTGCTGTTTTTCCTGATTCTCCAAAAAAGTATAACAGGATTATTATGAACTACACTATGGGCTGCCCAAGCACAGGATGCTCTCAGTGGGATTATACTACACAGATTTTTTTGATGAAAAAGACAGGCGCAATTGATTCTACATTAAAGCTGGTTCCAAATTTTACAGTGAATAATAATGCTGTAGATACGTTTTGGTTTAGCAGTGCGCCAACCATCAAAACTGTTTTTAATGTAGCATCAAAAACTACTGATACCATTCCTGCTGATTCTTCGTTTGTGAGGCTGTTTTCTGATACAACCAAGCCCAATGTTCAAACAGATTCGTTTTATGCGTGGAAGGGGAACTTCTACAACTATCTATTCGATTCGACAGGGGCAAAGACCGATTCTTTTTTTGTGGCAGCTACAGATGTAAAGATTGCATATAAAACACGTGTGTATGAAAAGTATGAAGTGCTGGAGCCTTATGAATTAGCAAGGGTGATTACGCCTTATGGTGGCTACTACAGCAAAACATGGACGCACTCTTTTCGATTTGATGTAACTGACTTTGCGCCTTTGTTGCATGATACCGTTCTGCTTCGTGCGTTTTACAGTGGTTGGAGCAGCGGCTTTACAGTTACACTAGACTTTGACTTAGTGGAAGGCACACCTGCCCGTGATGTAAAAGCGGTGCGCAATATTTACAACGGGGAATTTAGTTATGGTAGTGCTTCCAATCCATTAGAAAATCAGTTGACACAAAAAAGTATTGCTTTAAGTGCTACAGAAACACAGGCAAAATTTCGTTACACTACAACAGGACATGGTTTTGGTGCAGACAACACAGATAATTGTGCAGAGTTCTGTAATAAAACGTATGATGTTTTTACTAATAATGCGGTGGTGGCTACTGCAAACATTTGGCGCGATGATTGTGGCATGAATCCTTTGTGGCATCAAAGTGGAACATGGCTTTTAGACAGGGCAAACTGGTGCCCTGGCGATAAGGGCTTGACACATGAATTTGAACTCACTCCTTTTTTGAGTGGAAGCAATTTATTGTTTCAAGTGGTGCCTGAAGCTTATGAAGATTTGAACCCTGCGGGCTTTAATCCGCTTTATATTATTCAATCGCAGATTATTACTTATGGTGCAAATAACTTTGCGCTAGATGCTTCGATTGAAGATGTGATAGCACCCAACAAACATGATGCATATAAACGATTCAATCCTATATGTGCCAATCCTAAAATCATTATCCGAAACAATGGTGCGCAGGCACTCACTAATGCGCGCATCTATTACGGCATGGAGGGTAAGGAATTGTTCTTTTATGATTGGACGGGCAACCTTGCTTTTGATAAAACAGAAACTGTTTCGCTGCCATACCGTGTGATAAATGATTCTTCGCATTTGATATTTAAAGTGTGGATTGCAAAGACTAATGGTGCTATAGATGAATACCGATGGAATGACACGCTGCGCGTGACAACAAACTTGGTGCCCCGCTATGACAGTGTGTTCAATTTTGTTTTAAAAACGAATAATGACTTTGCTGAAAACACGTGGAAGCTACGTGATGATGATGCTAATGTTTTGTATGAAAATGGCGCGCTTGCAGCGAGTAAAGTTTATACAGAAACATTTGTTTTAGCCACAGGTTGCTACGAATTTGAATTGAATGATTCTGGTAAGGATGGCTTAAGTTTTTTCGCCAATCAATCTACATCGGGCACAGGCTATGCACGTTTTACCAAGTATCCGACTAATGCTACATTCAAAACCTTTGAGCCTGATTTTGGTACACAGATTTCGCAACGATTTATTGTAGGCAATCCAAGTGTATTTGTTCCTTCTGCAATTACAGAAACATCATTGCTGAAACACTTAAAAGTGTTTCCAAATCCGGCAAGTGATTTGTTTACGGCAGAACTAACCTTTGATAAACCAACTGCTGTTTCTATTTCATTGATGAATGTTTTTGGGCAGCAAATTCAACAGGTGTTTGCGGGAACTGCTGCGCAGTTGATATTGCCTGTAGAGGTAGAAAACATTGCATCAGGCATGTATCTTTTGCAGGTAAAAGGAGACGGCTTTACGGAGGTAAAGCGCGTGTTGGTGAAGCATTAAAACCTTGCTATTTTTTTGCTGCAAGCAGCTTATCAATGTTCTCTTTTTCCCGAGTATCGTGTATCTCTTTGGTAAGTGCTTTTTTGTAGGCAGCAGCGGATAGTGTTGCATTACCTTTCATACCATAGTACTTTCCAATCCAATAATGTGTTTCCCAAAACTCGGGATTGCAGGCTTCAAATTGTTGAATAAAGACTGCTTCATTTTGTAAAGGTTCTTTGTCCTTTACTGCCTGCTTTATCTGCTTGCGTAATGTTTTGAATTGCTGAAATTTTTTCCAGTCATCGGAGCGTAAAAAAGAGTCTTGCGGAATTACTAAATCTGCTTCGGCAAGTGATTTGCTTGCGGTGCTGCCTGATGCTTGGGCAAATACTTTATTCAAATCATAACATACAAATGCACCCAACTGATAAGGGTTTGCAGACACCCACATCAATCTTTTTTCGGGTTGAAAAATTACTGCATGATGGCTGATGAGTTGATTCATTGCTTTCTCATTGCCCATGCCGATGTTCTTTTCGCCTAATCCTTTTTGGCTGCGCAAAATATTTGCTGCTTGCGCAGGTGTCAACGTTAATGAATTGCCTATCAATTCATTCATCCTGTTATAGCGATACATGGACGATGAAGTGGCGATGTTTTCTATGTTATCCTTGTCGTTTTTGAAAGAATCACTTTGATAGTGATTGGCACAAATAATGAGATTGGAATCAGGCAACAGCAACACTGTTTTTGCAACACTCTTTTCTATCAATGCCGTTGTGCCATCGGCTGCTGAGCCAACCATTATTGTTTCACACACAAATGATTGATACTTTTTTGCGATAGCAAATGCTTCATCAATATTGCTTGCATACTGCAAAATCTGCCTTGCAATAATTGCAATGGGTGTGGTTGCTTTTGTTGGCACATCCGACTTTGCTGCATTGATGGTAACCGTCAAACCTTTTTCGTTCATGCCCGAAACACATCCCATAAACCCGCCCCAGGTAACGATTGCAAAGCGATGTCCTGCATCTGGTTTGCAGAAGTAAACGATTTTATCTTCTGCAAATTTATCGCCCAAGCTAAAGTCTAAGTTGCGCCCAATAAGCAGGGAGGAATCTTGTGTGCGATTGCCCCAAGCACCGAATGATGTGCAACCAACCAAGGCTAAACTTTGCAGTGCATGACCAATGTCGTGCGCGGCATGATAATTCAACATGCGGTCGTAGGCTGGTGCTATGTAATTGAATTCATCGGGTGCCGAAAACGATTCACCATAGATTTCTAGCTTGTTTTCTTCAGGAAAATGTTCGTCCAATTCGCGGTTGAAAATGCGCGTTACAAATGCCAGAAAGGTGAGGTAGCTTTTGCTTGATACTAACTCGTCCACCTGCGCTACAAAATATTCTTCTTGCAAATACAGTAATTCTTTGTTCAGTTTACCGGTGATAACGCCCCGCTCAAATGCTTCGCCTTCCACGTATTCTTCCCATATACCATAATCATTTTTGCGCAGCCAATTGTTGCCTATGCGGTAATGATTTGCAGCAAGCGTTTCGCGCTTCAATGCAAGCGATGCTTTGTTTGCTACTTCGGGTATTTGCGGTGCAAGCCCCCAGCGGATGTATGCAAAAAGTACAAACAACAACAGTGCAGCAAAGCCAACAACGTAAGCAAGAATCTTAATCAGTTTGCGCATTGGCAGCAAGTATTTTGTTGATGAGGTATTCTTTTCCAAGCAGCATGGTGCAGGTAATCACGGCACTTACCGAAACACCCAACACGCCATGAAGGTTCACGTTTTGCCCAGTAAGCAATAGATTCGGCACTTTTGTTTTTGATGCAATCATAGTTTTCATCGGGTCGTTGAAATCTTTTACAATGCCATACATGTTGCCATCATAGCTGCCAATGTAGTCGCGATAGGAGAGGGGCGTGGAGGTATAATAGGACTGTATGCAATCTTTAAAACCCGGAAATTTTGTTTCTATTTCATCAAATAATCTTTCGGCTTTTCGCTTTTTGAATTGCTGATAGTCTTCGCCTCTTTCGCTTTCTTCCAATGTAGTGTTGGTGGTGTTTTCCCACTGTTGCACTTCATCATATCGCATGTAACTCAATATTGCTAAGCCTTGCGTATGTTCTCTGTGTTTGCCATGCGCACATTCAAATATTGCGAAGCACTGAGGCCAGTTATCATCGGTGTGCGCTAATATATTCCACACATCATCTTGTGCAGAATAATAGTAATTGCGATTGCGATATTTCCACGAGTTGGGCTTCAGCACGATGTAGGCAACAAAAATGGAAACGGAATTTTCAAGACCCTTGATGCGGTTGCGATACACATTTCTAATTAAGTCTGTTTGCACCATATCCAGCGTTACCGAGGGGTGAATGTTGGAGATAAAAGTTTTGCCGTAAATCTTTTCATCGTTTTCGCAAAGCACATGGTCTATTTCATCGTTTTGCACCACAAATCGCGTCACCTTTTTTTTGCGAAAAATTGTTCCGTTGTTTTCTTTTATCACTCGTGCTAGCAGCTTGGCAATTTGGTCGCCACCGGCTGTGCATTTCATGGCACTTTCGATGTAGCTATTTACCACCAGCGCATGCACATACAAAGGTGTTTTGCCGCTAATGCCAGCATACACCATATTGGTTCCCGCCAACACATTGCGCAGCTTTTCATTATCGGTGAGCGCATCAAAATATTGCTTTGCACTTTGCATAAACAACGCTGGCTCGGGATATGAACCGATAGCTTTGAGGTTGTACATCGGAATGTCGCGGCAGATGTTTTGAATATCGTTGCAATACTTTCTGATGCTAGCTTCTTCGGTTGGAAAATGCTCTAGCATTATCCTTATAAAGTTGTCGTAGCCCATGCCGTAGGGATATTCTTTGGTATCGTTTTTAAACATCACCACATCAAATCCTTCTTTGTCCATGCGGGCAAGTTCCAGCCTATCCATAATGCCGCAGTAGTTGAAAATCTGATACAGATTTTGCCCTTTTTCTAAGCCGCCTACGTAGTGCACACCAGTGTCAAACGTCACGCCATCGCGCTTAAAGGTTTGCAGGCTGCCGCCTATCTGTTCATTTTTTTCTATCACGCACACGCTCATGCCCTCTTTGCTCAAAATGGCTGCGCATATCAAGCCACCCAAGCCCGAGCCTATTATTACAACATCATATTTATTGTCAGCCATTGAATTTCAATCAAAGGGTTTTTTTAGGTAAACGCGCAATATGTTTTTGCACGCCACAAAATTGCACTTTTTATTAAAGCATCTTGAATGATATGTGAGGTGAGGTAAGAAAATATGGGAAATGGGGAGGAAGGGGGTGTGTTGATTGGCTGATTACGGATGTCGTTATGCAGAGGAGCAAAGCATCTCAATTCGCTCCAATAGAGATACTGCCTTCTTGATGTCGACAGGATCTGGGTTTGTCATTTCAACAGGTATGAAGCTTGCGCGAGTTTAAGTTCTTAGGAATACAATGCAAATGACATTGAGCATCCTCCCAAAAACCACCGCAGACTTCTGTAATCTGCGGTGGTGTAATTGTTTGCAATGCGCTATGCAAAAATAGCAGACACAGAGTCGCTGAGCAGACTAACGCCTGCCGAGTTGCTGGCATAAAAGTAGAAGTAGTATTTCTCGCCTGGTGTCAGGTTTACAAATCTTTTCTTCTTGTTTTTATTCCAATCGAACACTGCTACAACAGCTTGCCTAGTTGCAGCCGCAGCAATATTGTTGCCATCATCTAAAAGAATAAACTGACCATTATTATTCAGGTAAACATTATCGGGCAGTGGCTCTCTGCGCGTCATGATGCAACCATAAAACAATGCCCCCGTCACCGTTTTACACTCCACCACCAACTCGCCAGTGCTAGCTCTTTTTACTTTGATGTTTGTTGGTTTTTCGGGCACTTGCGCAGACGAGCGCACTGCTTTTGTAGGTACAAAGCCAGCCAGTGTAATAATGTTTGCATCGCCCAACGCCACTGTGTCCACATATCCGGCAATGGAGTTCAGGCTGTTAATCAAAGTTGTTCGGGCGGCTAAAAACGGACCCTTTTGCGCCAACCCGCCTTGCACATAAGCACCGCGCGTGTTTACGTAGGTAGTTATTTGAGCATAATATATCGGTTCGGGTATTGGCGGCATGGTAAATATGCCCGCATTATTAAATATGCCATCGCGCACGCCTACGGCAAATACATCTAGCTCGTCTTTTTTTATTCGGCTAAAGTTCAGTAAGCACCTTTGTTCTGTTAAGCTCATAAAATTTGTGTTTAGTAATGAGTGAAATTTATGTTGAAATGGCATGTTGTACACCAGCCATTGAATTTTAATTGCTTCGTTTATTAACCAAAAATCAATACATGTTTACACAAAAGTGAAACATTAAAACACAGGCGTTAAACATGCTTACACAACCGTCAAACATTAAAGCGCGAAAGTCAAACATGCTTACACAACAGTCAAACATTAAAGCATTAGCGTTAAACATGTTTACACAACAGTCAAACATTAAAGCAATAGCGTTAAACATGTTTACACAACAGCCAAACATTAAAGCACAGCCGTAAATCATGTAATCATCACCATCAAACATTAAAGCGCAGCCATTAAACATGTAAACAACACTTTTCATCTTTTTTGATTAGGGTTTTTGTCAGTTGATTTGTTGTTGTTGTTTCTCTCAACTGCTTCAACAATTTCTTTGTTTGTATCAACCCATTGCGATACTTCTGTAAATAAGGTAAAGGCAGTTAAGTTGTGTGCCTTCATAATTTTTTCAAGAAACTTAAACGACATACTTTGCTTTCCATTTTCAATTCTGTTTATGTATGGAGGATCCTTGTCAATGCGGAATGCAAATTTTCTTTGCGTTTCTTTATTTTGCATGCGTTTATGTTTTAAAAACAAACCAATTACTGTAGAACAAGTGCAAATCATAACTGTAATTTTTTACAAAAAGAATAAGGATTTCTTGAATTAGTATTAACTTATTTAGTCAATACTAAAAAAATGACAAATCCATGACAATTGGATTTACAGTTAAGCTTGTTATACAAGGAATTTTATTTGTGTGTTGAGCAGCATTTTAGAAGATTGCAATTAGTTTATTCAAAACAACCTACGGTAAGCTCATTACAATTTTGGTGCAAAGATAGATGACAGCATCTTTTCAGTTTTTGTAATTATGAAGCAAGAATCAAATATCGGGGCGATAATTTTGATGCTTTATTAGTCAGCATTTTAAGTTCGTTTGTTACACAAGTCATGGTAAACTTGCCAGAGTCTTTCTCTTTTATAAAAGCAGCGAAAAAAAGATGCGTAAGAAACGATTAACGCAACTTATTTTCTCATCGTCAATAGCGAATACTTCGATTTGCTGCCACAAAGATGTTGCTGCGCAGAATGATTAAATTGTGCAGCGGCAGTTTTTATTGTGGAGAAATGCTTGTCGGCAGCGTCATTTTTTATAATGAAACACAACACCCCATCTTCGCTTAATTGAGCAAATAACTTGTGTAACAAGGCGTGTTGTTTGTCCTCTGATGCAGCAAAGAAAAAGTCGTGTATTATAAAAGTGTTGCTTGCTGCAAAGTCATATTCAAACACATCGGCACACACAAAATTCAGTTCCTCTTTTTTGGAATAGCAATTGATTGCCGTGTTAGTTTTTTCTTCATTAATGTCAATAGCCGTAATGGTTTTTGTTCTGTTCAAAAAGTGCAGCATGTATGCGTTGAAGCCATAGCCACAGCCGAGTTCGGTGATGTTGTTACCCTGTTTGGTGAGGTTGTTTAGTGCGGCATAAAAATCTGTTTGGCGCGCGGCTTTATATGCCGCCCACTCCACGCTCCAGCCTTTATAGTTGTAGTTTGCCATCAACCGCTGCTTGAAATATTGCGGTGTTTCGAGTTCGCTTTTCAGCGATTCGTATTCTTGCTTAAAGTATTTTGAAATGCCTTTTGTGCGCGCTGCATAACCTTCGCCAAAGCTCGTGTTGCTTGGTGTGATGCGCGGCAAAAATTTCATCGTCATGGTTCCGTTGAAAAGCATAAAATCGCCCTTGCCCATTGTGTCGCCCGTGCCATGCAACACCAATGGCACAATATCAAGTTGTAGCTTTTCGGCAAGAAAAAACGCGCCTTTGTGAAAGCGTTTCATCACCCCGTCTGGCGTGCGTGTACCTTCGGGAAACACCGCAATAGAATAACCTTGTTGCAAGATGCTCTCTAACTTTTCGGTGGCTGGGTCCACGCCTTCCATCACCGGATAATATTCTGCCATTTGCACCACCTTGCCAAACACAGGCGAGTGATACACCCATTTGTTGGTGAGCAAAATCATTTTTGGATGCTGCATCGCTACCACCAAAATATCGAGGAAAGACATGTGATTGGCGATGATGATGGCGGGCTTAGAAAAGTCCATCGTTTGTTTATTAATATGCACTTTGCGCACATTCATCATGATGTAAACCAGCGAGCCTACAAACTTACTGAGCAAGAAATGATAAGCGAGTTTGCGGTATTTCTTTTTTGGAAAAGGAAATACATACAACAACAAAAAGCCTGAAAGCGTAAGCACAAATGCGCCAAACACAAAGTAAGAAAACGCAAACACCGAAAGCATCAGCGAGGGAATAGTCCAAGGTGCAAGCCCCTTTTCTTTTCTGCTTTGTATAAAATAATTGAAGAGCAAAGGCTGGATAGTTTGCCCGATAAACACCACACACAAAATGCCGATGATGGAAATAGATGCAATAGATTTTAGTGCAGGGTGCTTTGCAAATATCAACACGCCTAAGCCCAGCAGCGTGGCGATGGCGCACAAGAAAATAGAAACTTTATGCGAGCCAAAAACGGGCTTGTTCTCTTTGTATTTTTGCGTCAATCCATCGGTGATGAAGATGCTAAAATCGTCTCCCAAGCCAAAGATGAAAGTGGAGATAATGATGTTGATGATATTGAAATGCAAACCGGCAATACCCATGATGCCCAATATCCAAATCCATGAAATCAACATGGGTAAAAAGGTGATGATTGCCAACTCGATTCTGCCATAGCCGAGTATCAAGGCAATGCCTACAATAAAAACGGTGTAGGCAAGTATGGCGTTGAAGTCTTTGTAGATAACATCAATGAAGGATGCGGTGATAATTTGCTTATCAAGAATCGCAACACCGGGAATGGTTTTTAGTTGCTCGTAGAACACCTTACGGTTTGCTTTATCAACGGTTACGGAGTTGATAATGGCATCAAAGTTTTTCGCTTTAATAAAAAATTCGCTACCCAAAGTTTGAATCAAAAAAGATTCATCTTCTGCATTCATCATTTCAAAATCCGAATTCATTAAACCGTTAAAACGGTTGAAAGCATTAGCCGAAAATCCTTGTTGTTTCCCAGCTTCTTTCAAATGTTGTAGCAGTGCGATTTTCTTTTCTTCCGTCCAAAAGTTTTTCCAGCGCAATAGTTTTTGTTGCTGCTCTTTTTGCGAAACAATTACGGCACTCATGCTCGAAAATTGTTTCACCAAACCCTGCTTTTGTGCAGTTTCAAAAGCCTTTACTAAGGCTTCGTTTTGTTGCAGCAACGCTTGTTTTGTAGTTCCAGTGGCGGCAATAAAAACTGTTTTGGATGTATCGTTTTGCAGCCACATAATTTCACGCTCACTCTCTTTCAAGTGTTCGTTCATAAAGTTCATACTGTTCATGTCTGTTTCAAACGAAACCTTGCCTGCATAGTCGAAAAAGAAAATAGTAAGCGCGAGAATTACCAAAGAAAGCAACACCGTTTTTTTGGTAGAAAGTGGCGGTAGATTGCTAATACTGCGCTCAATAAAATTGGCTTTGCTGTGTGTAAAATCTGGCACAAAATGTGGCAAAAAGATAAGCGTGAACACAGCCGCACCGCACAAGCTTAAACCCGCAAACAAGCCGAAGTCGTTGAGAATAGGCGACTTCAACAACACTAATGCAAGGAAGGATGCAATAGTGGTGAAGCCACCCAAGGTAAGCGGCAAATACAACTCGGCAAGTGTTTGTCGAATGTCCTTACAATGTTTGTAGTGGCTGAAAAAATGGAGGCTGTAATTCAGCGCAATGCCCAACACAATGCTGCCCGATGCAATTGCAATGCTGGAAATACTTCCTTTAATTAAATAGATACATGCCACAGAGAATAAGCCACCAAAAAGCACAGGCAGCAGCATCACAAACGGCACACGCTTTTTACGAAAAAACAACCACACCAACAGCAACACCGAAATGATGGTGATAGACAATGTAAGTTGTGTATCGTGTTTGATTTGTCGTGCATTGCTCACTGCCACTGCGGTGCCACCGTAGTAAAACACTTTTGCTTCGGGGAAGGTAGTTTTTAGCTGCGCAATTTTATTGTCGAGCGCATCTATCAACTTGCCGTTTTCGCCAGTCTCATTGCCTGCGTTGGTGGGTGTGATAAACAAAAACAAACTCTTGCGCTCATCGCTCATCATGTAGCCATCATACAGTTCAAACTTATCGTTCAGTTGCAGCGATTGTAGTTTCTTCAACGCCAGCAGCGACATGCCCATTGGGTCATCGGCAATTACTTTTTTTGTTATAAAACCTTCGGCAGTGGTAAGTGCTTTGTAATTATTTGCAAGCGTTTTAGTGAGCTGTTCCTTAGCAATTAGGGAATCTATTTTTGGGTAATCATTTTCATTCAAAAACAGTGGCAGATTATTGATGACAACATCATACACCTCCATTAGCGCGTCTTCATCCACACGCGTCTTTATTTCTTTTACTTGTTGTAGATTAGCAAGCGTAGCTAGGCTGTCAGCCACGGCAATCAACACATTGGGGTTTTCGGTATTGGTTTTTACTTTCACCACTACCTTATCATAAAGCGATGTGCCCGATAATAATTCGTTGGTTTTGGCAGCAGCTTGGCTGCCAGGCATCATGCGCGTAATATCTTCTTCTAATTGAATGCGCGATGCAAGAAATGCAAGCGTACCAAACAGCAGCAACACAAGGATGAATAGTTGCGGCTTTCGTTTGTTGAAATAAGTGAAGGTGTTTAAAAGGAATGTCAACATCAGCAGGGCGAAGATAATGCTCGGTTGAATTTCAGCCTTCTAAAATTGAATTGCTGCGCGCTACTTGAAGGCATTGTTATTTTGGAAAGCATTAAATAGAAAGACAGCAGACAATAAATAAGCACTTTATGGCTTGCAAATTTCTCTAACAAGCGACCTTTTTGCCACTGGCAACATGGTTTCAGGCAGTGGATACGACACTTTAAACTCTACAGCATACGTTGCAGGATTGGGTAAATTCTTTTGCGTTTTAATAAGCTCGTAGCGAATACTTTCATAGTTTTTAGTTACAGATATATTATAGTCTGCAATGTGTGTGGTTTTGATGCCGCGATACTGCTCTTTGTAATTTTCAAACAGCGTAATTTCATAGTGATACACACTGATTAGTTTTTGCAGGTAATCATTTAAAAAGAAGTAGCCTTCGTCTGTTCGCAAGGGCTGAATTCCAATAGGGAAAATCTCTAACTGATGCTCAACTTCTTCATACAACTCTTTGCCATCATTCAACTTGCTTTTTATTTCTGTAAGCCCGAACGCTACTATTTCATTCAACTCTTGCATTAGCGCATCATCGGCTAATACACTTTCATACTTTACTTTAAACTGTTCAAAATCTAATCGCGAAATCTCTTTCGGAAAACTTTCTGCCATCAACTTTTTCTGTGTGGCGAATAATTGTAAATTATCATAGTGATTGATGAGCTCAGAGAGATTTGGATAAAGCTTTTTCTCTCCAAACATGTTGGATGTTTCTTGAAGGAATGCAAGCAATTGATATTTCTTGTATTCAAAATCTATCCATCCTTCGGTTAGCCAGTGCTTACTTAATGCAGCCATAACAATCTCCTTTTAGTTGTGTAAACGAATTTATGTGTAAGAAGTTATATCTGGTGTGCGTGGTTAGGAAACTTTTACACGTATAACTAATGCCTTGTAGGATATTCAAAGCAATAGAGTGAATCACATTGCTTAAATTTATATGTGAAATTATTTTTAAAGTAAACGCTGCTTTTCAACAATCAACGAACATTTAAAAACAAAATTTTGTGATAACACATTAAGAAATAGCTTTACAGCCGCAAAAAACAAGCAAAATGTTAACACAACGGAAAAAAGCAATAGAAACAGTAGTAAACCGCGAAGCGGTGAAGCCAAGATTAGCAGGAAACAAGGTTTCTGATTATTACGGTCAAAACGTTTTTACTGAAAAAGCCATGCGCGAATACCTAAGCGATGATGCTTTTAAAGCAGTGCGCAGCGCCATAAGCTCTGGCAGCAAAATCAATCGCGAGATTGCCGATGCAGTTGCAGCGGGTATGAAGTCGTGGGCAATTACAAAAGGAGCAAATTCTTATACGCACTGGTTTCAACCGCTTACAGGCTTAACTGCCGAAAAGCACGATATGTTTTTTCAACCAAAAGGCGATGAAGCTATTGAGGTTTTTAGTGGCGATGCTTTGGTGCAACAAGAACCGGATGCGTCATCTTTTCCAAGTGGTGGTATCAGAGCAACTTTTGAGGCAAGAGGTTACACAGCTTGGGATCCTAGTTCTCCGGCTTTCATTATGGAAATTGGCGATGGTAAAACATTGTGCATTCCTACCATATTCATTTCTTACACTGGCGAAACATTAGATTACAAAGCACCACTTTTAAAAAGCTGTGCATTGTTGGAGCGCGCAGCTTTGCCTGTGGTACACTTGTTCGATAAAGAGGTTACAAAAGTTACTGCAACATTGGGTTGGGAGCAAGAGTATTTTGTAATTGATGAGGCGTTGTATTATGCACGTCCCGATTTGTTGGCTACAGGTAGAACTTTATTGGGTGCATCTTCTGCAAAAGGTCAGCAATTAGAAGACCATTATTTCGGAACAATTCCTGAGCGCGTTTATGGTTACATGCTCGACTTAGAAGTGGAGTGTCATAAATTAGGAATACCCGTTCGTACAAGACATAATGAAGTGGCACCATCGCAATTCGAGTGCGCACCAATGTTTGAAGAAGTGAGTGTAGCAGTTGATCACAATCAATTATTGATGGATGTGATGGAGCGTGTTGCGCGCAGACACAAACTGCGCGTTTTGTTGCACGAAAAGCCATTCGCAGGCATCAATGGAAGTGGCAAACACAACAACTGGAGCTTAAGCACTGATACTGGTAAAAACCTTTTAAGTCCAGGTAAAACACCAAAAAATAATATCCTCTTCATTACCTTCTTCGTGAATGTTTTGAAAGCGTTGAGTGAGTATGGCGATTTGTTGCGCGCTTCTATTGCAGGTGCAGGTAACGATCATCGCTTGGGTGCCAACGAAGCACCTCCTGCAATCATTTCTGCTTTCATTGGTTCATACATGAGCAATGTGTTGGATGAAATTGAAAAGCGTGTTGCCAAAGGAAAATATGATGAGTTGGCTAACGCAACTTTGAAGTTAGACATTCACAATAAAATACCTGATGTGTTATTGGATAACACCGATAGAAATCGCACATCTCCTTTCGCATTTACAGGTAACAAGTTTGAAGTACGCGCTGTAGGTTCTTCTGCAAACTGCGCTTCCACTATGACTGTGATGAACACCATCATGGCGCAGCAGCTACTTGAATTTAAAGCTGAGGTTGATAAGTTGATTAAAGGTGGTGAAGGTAAAGAAGGTGCTATCATGCGCGTAATTCGTCAGTACATTACCGATAGCCGCAAGATTTGTTTTGAAGGTGACGGCTACAGCGAAGCATGGGCAAAAGAAGCTAAGAAACGTGGCTTGAACAATGTAAAAACAACACCTTATGCACTTGACTTTTTGATTCAGAAAAAGTACAAAGATGTATTCATCAAAAACAACATTTTGAGCGACAGAGAGATTGTTGCGCGTTATGATGTGGAGAATCACAAATACACGTTGAAAATAAATATCGAAGCAACTACACTTGCCGATATTGCAATCAATCAAATCATTCCTGCTGCTTTAGAATATTCCAACAAACTGATTTCAAATATTCAAGGATTGAAAGCCGTGGGTGTGCCTGTTGCTGCTTCAAAAGCGCAAAAAGAATTGGTAACGCAGATTGTTACAAGTGTCAATGCCATTAAAACAGGAGCCGATAAATTGTATGCTTCTATTGAAGGTGCACACAAAGCAAAATCAACTGCTGAAGAAGCAAAGTACTATTGCGATAAAGTAAAACCTTTAATGGATATTTTGCGCGTTGACATTGATAAATTAGAGGGCGTTGTTGATGATTCAACATGGCCTTTGCCAAAATACAGAGAGATTCTTTTCATTAGATAGCATTGAATTTATGTAAACAAAAAAGGCTGCCTCGAAAGAGACAGCCTTTTTTGTTTATAGTAGATTGGAATTATTCAATCAAAATATTCTTTGAAGCAACACCTTCGGTAGTTCTTAATTGCACTGCATATAATCCTTTTGAAAGTCCACTTAAATTAAACTGATTTGAGTAGAAACCTGACACATCCACTGGCTTAGTGTAAACAACTTTGCCATTCATATCAACCACATTTAAGTTGCCCTGCACTCTGTTACCAGCATTTAATGTAAATACAAAGTTGCCATTGTTAGGATTTGGATAAACAGAAATTGCTGCATTTAATTCAGCATTGAAATCTTTTATTCCTGTTGGTTTTACACATGGGGCACCTTTTTCGGTTACAATTACATAGTAATTACCAAAAGGAGAAAAGCGATTCAAGTTGCCTGTGTAAACATAAGGAGTATCAATAGGTGCGATAACTGGAGGGGTGGCAGTGATGCGAAACCAAACTGTTCCCCATGCAATCAAATCATATTTTCCTGCTGTGTCTGTTGTTGTACCCGAAAAATTAATACATCCATTGCCACCACCATTAAGTACGTTAGGATTTTTTGACCAATTGATGTCGGTCGGCAATCCAGTAATAGAATCAATCCTTACAGAATCAACACGAATGTTTGCTACAATAGAAAAGCCAGCTACAGTGATAGTTGTATCTCCATTTTGCTGAACTTTGCCTTGAATAGTTTGGTTGTAAGCAACCGTTCTTTCAATACAAGGAAGGTTTTCCTTGCTCGGGTTAGCACCTGGTGTGGTTTGCACAGCAGGATTGATGGTGCACTGTGCATTTGCAAATAAAATTGTTGCTGAAAAAGCAATAAGCGTAAAGTAAAATTTCTTCATCATATAATTTGTTGAGCGATGAAAATACAAATTATGAATGGGTATGAGAAAGGAAAGTTTGATTGCACAGGGTTTTATTCAAAGGTAACCGCCTCATTAAACAACGCAGCAACAGATTTCAATGCGGCTTCTTTTTGGTTGTTGTTCCAATGCCATTCTATTGCAAGTGTTTCAATTATTTTATCTAAGAACTCAATAGTTTGTGGATGAGCAAAAAACAAATTCCCCGTGCGGCACACCAAAAAGTCTTCAGCATGATAAACTGATTCGTTTGCGATGCAGTAATCTAATTCGGCAAACAGAATTTGTTCATCAATGTTGCTGCCTTTCTGTTTGGATAAAAGAGAAAGTACTTTTTGCACTTCGCTACCATAACGATGAAAAAGCGTACGCAATTTTTCATCTTCAATTTCTGAAAAGTCTGGGTTGCTTTTCAATTCCTCAAAGTGTTTTTCTAATTCTTCCCTAGTATTGAACTTGCCACCACTTAACAAATACTTTTTTGTAGTGCAGGATGCAAAGGAACTTCCTGCTTCATCTTTTAAAAGCTTGGAAACAAGATTGACAACCTTTTCTGCCATTAACCTAAAACCGGTGAGCTTACCGCCAGCAATTGAAATTAATCCTGATGGTGCAATAATGATTTCATCCTTGCGCGACAGTTCGGATGGCGACTTACCATCCTCGTGTATCAGCGGACGCAAACCTGCCCAACTTGAAATCACATCTTTTGATTTCAAATCAACCGATGGAAACATCGCGTTTACAGCTTTCAATAAATACTCAACATCGGCTTTTACAGCGCGTGGCGAGTCAATATCTTGATTGTAAACAGTGTCGGTAGTGCCTACATAAGTGATGCCATTGCGGGGAATAGCGAAAATCATTCTGCCATCGGGAGCATCAAAATACACTGCCTGTTTTAATGGTATCTTTTCGTAAGGAAAAACAATGTGAACGCCTTTGGTCAATTGTAATCTTTTACCGGTAAGGCTGCCATCTTCTTTGCGTAAAACATCTACCCAAGGTCCAGCAGCGTTAACTGTTTTTTTTGCTTTGATGGTAAAAGTCTTGTTGCTGATTTTATCTTCTACTTCTATACCTGCAACTTTCCCCGATTGATTTTTTATAAACTTTTTTGCTTCGCAATAATTAAGCAATAAAGCACCTTCGCTGAAAGCACTTTTTGCTAATTCAATAACCAAGCGCGCATCATCGGTGCGGTATTCAAAATACAAGCCGCCCCCTGTTACTTTTGTTTCATCTAACAAGGGTTCGGCTTCGAGCGTGAAATGTTTGTTGAGCATTATACGTTGCTCTTGTCTTTTCACTCCTGCCAAAATATCATATACCAGTAAACCAAGCGAAGATGATTGCTTGCCTAACGAGCCATCCTTTACAATTGGCAAAAGCATTTTTTCAGGCAATACTACATGACGTGCATTGCGATGCACAATGGCGCGCTCTCTGCCAACATCACGCACCAACTTCAACTCAAATTGTTTGAGGTAGCGCAAGCCGCCATGAATTAACTTGGTAGAGCGACTGCTGGTGCCAAATCCAAAATCTTTCTTTTCAATAAGTGCAACTTTCAAGCCCCTTAGCGCTGCATCTAAGGCTATGCCACAACCTGTAATGCCACCACCGATTACTAATAAATCGAATTCTGTGCTTTCGGCTTTTGCAATAAACTGAGGACGATTGTGTTGAGAAAAATTCATTTGGTTGAAAGATTACAACGTGTTTTAGGATTAATTTGTTTTGGTTTTTAACGCTTTTGCCATGGGCAATTTCAAAGTTTTGAAGTCTTCGTAAGTACCTAATATTGCTCGTACCAATTCAAATCCATTTCGTTTAAATAATGAAGCAGTTGTCACTGCATCTTCAGCAGTTTCGGCAACGATATATATACGCATGTCTTCGCTCAATTCTTGTGTAAGCGCTTCTACATCTTCCATCGGAATGTTTTCAGCCCATTCCAGATGTTGGAGTTCGTAGGCTTCGTTGCTACGTGCGTCCACCAAATAAAATTCATCGTGGTTGAAATCAATTGCAAACTCATCGGGCTCAATGGTGATGATGACTGTTTTCTTTAGTTGCTCGGTTTCGCTTTCTAAGGTAATTCCTTTTAGACCTGTAAAGCCCGATCCTGCAATGGTGCGATGAATTTTTACAGCTTCGCTTTCTTCTGCTATCAATACAACTTTTACATCATCAGCTATTAGCAACTGAAATGTTTTAAGAAAGTTTTCGCCCCATGGTATATAGATCGAATTGGCAATTGCGATGTCAGCAATATGCGTTAATGGGCGAGTGTCTATTATTTGTGTTCCTTCTTCTAGCAATGCGGCTATGGCGGCTGCGTTTATAAATTCCATGCCGCAAAGCTAAGACTATACCATCAATTTGCTTCAAAATGTTTGTTTACAATTGTTGCAATTTTAGATAGGTTGTCAATTTGCAGGGAGTAGTAAATTTCTTTGCCTTTGCGTTTGTAAGTTACCATTCGATTGTCTTTTAAAACACGAAGGTGTTGCGATACGATAGATTGATTAATATTTAATTCTTTAAAAATGCTATTGACATTTACGGGTTGATGTTGCCCGATGAAATTTAGCATTTTGATGCGCAACGGATGCGCTAAAGACTTTAAAAGTGAACATGTTGTTTCGAAGGTACCTCCTTCTATAAAAGATAAAATTGATGTAGTGTGCATAACCCCGACATTAATTGTGTCGGGTAAAAAAACAAACATTCCATTGTAAAATGGAATGTTTGAAAAGATATTTTATTTTATAAATTGAATATGCGGGTTTACGAAGCCATTTCTTCGGCAAGCCTTGATAGCTCGAATATGCGCTCTTTATTTAGCTTGTAGTAGATGAACTTGCCCACGCGTTCGGTTTCCACAATGCTTGCTTTGCGCAATATTGCCAAGTGTTGAGAAGCTACAGATTGCTCTAATCGCAACTTTACATACAAATCGGTTACGGTAAGTCTGCCGTTTGCTTCAAGCAATGTGATGATTTCTTTGCGTAGTTTATGGTTTATTGCACGAAGGGTTAAAACCGCTCTGCGCAGCACATCGTAGCTTACTTTAACTGGTTCAATTTCTCCCTGCTTTGTAAGTAGTAATACCTCTTTAGCTAATCTTGCACTCATGATATTTATTGTTTTGAGATGCGAATCTATAAAATTCATCTGGAATTTGACACATATATTTAAAAAAATAAATGCTTAATGCGCAGTTTAGCTATCGGTTGGTAGGTGAATTTGCAATTAGGGTATTGTCTTTTTTAAGAAAGTTTAGCTTGCGTAGGTTATGATAAGGCATGAAAGAGATGATTAAAATGGTAGCCCCGGGCAGAATCGAACTGCCATCAATGGTACCGGAAACCATCGTTTTATCCATTAAACTACGGAGCTTTTTGAAATTTATAATTGATTATTTATTATTCAAAATACAATTGTCAATAATGAATAATAAATAATCAATCAAAAAGTGGAGCTGGCGGGAATCGAACCCGCGTCCGGCTAAGGCAGCGATAGACCTTCTACATGTTTAGTTACTTATTGATTTTCGTGCTTTGGGCAGGTTAAGTAATCCCACCAACCTAAGCCTTACATTCGTTGGTACGGCATTCTGCAAGGTGAATGATTCCTGCAAAAGACGGCATCAAATTTTTGATTGTCAGCGCGCTGTGTATGATGCATCAAGCGCGGGACAAATGGTGGTTAATCTCTAAGATTAAGCAGCCATGGCGTAATTGCTTTCGCCTAATAAAACTGTTTTGTGTATGGATTAGCGAGCTATACACACGCTCGACATGCCAGTGTATCGATACGGCTTCCCGTCAATTCCAATCAGCCCCGTTGAAGATTTTAGATTTCAGAAGTGTGACTTACTGAAACCTGCATTTATCTTCTTTTTCAAAGAACGGTGCGAAGGTATGAATTAAGAAAGTGATATGCTGCTAATTGTTCAAAATATCTTGGTTTATTGAAAAGCAGTTTATTGAACTAACCCTTTTTGCTTGATACACTTGAATGAGCACTCCCAATACTCACTATTTTTAGTAACGCAATGAGCCTCTCCAGATTTCCTTTAAGGCTCTTCTCAATTGCCAATCAATATTTTAGACCATAATCATAAAGGCGCTATTAATGTGTTACGGTATGTTTTTTGGGTGCAAATTTTATATAAAACAGGAGCTCCTAAATTGATTTCAAAAAGGTTTTTGTGTTTTATCAAATACAAATGCAACCAAAGTGATACTTAGTATTTCTATATTTAACCCCGTTTAGTTAATGTATTAAATTGTGAGGAAGGAAAGATGAAGCATTTCTATGCAATTTTAGTTGCTGTTTTTTTTATTTTATTTATTCAGGATGTTTTTGCTACTCATGCCATGGGGGCAGATTTGCAATATACCTGTTTGGGTAATAATCAATACAGAGTAAGGCTTAGTTTTTACAGAGATTGCAGCGGTATTGATGTAGGAACTGCGGCAGTTACCATTACAGCACCAAGTTGTGGTATCATTACCAATCAATCTTTTACCCTTACAGAACTTACTAATTTTCCTTGCCCAGGTGGTGGTGTTTCTGGTACAGCCGGTTGTGATGTTTCGCCCCTTTGTCCAACACAAATTAGCCAGAATTCATGTAATTTTTCACCATCCAGTCAAGCACCATTTCCTGGTGTGCGTAGTGTGATTTATGAAGGGATAATTACCTTGCCTTCTACTTGTAATCAATGGTTAGTAAGGTTTGCTGAAAATGCTCGAAACCCAAGTGATAATATTACTGGAAGTAATTCACAAAATCTTTCTGTTCAAGCTTTAATCAATAATACCATTGACCCGCTTACGGGGCAGCCTTATTGCAATAATTCAGTTTCATTCAGTTCATTGCCGGTGCCATTTTATTGTGTAAACAATCCTGTTACTTACAATCAGGGCGCGGTGGATGCAGATGGAGATTCTTTGGTTTACACAATTATCGCTCCTTTGGGTGATGGATTCAACCCACTATCTTATCAAGTGGGATATTCTGCAAGTCAACCAATAAGAACAAATCCCCCAAATAGTTTTCAGTTTGATGAGGCTACGGGGCAAATGTCCTTTACCCCAAGTTTTGTGGAAACAGATGTTTTGGCAGTAAGGGTAGATGAATATCGCAATGGAGTTTTAGTTGGTTCTACTATTCGTGATATACAGGTGAAGATTATCAACTGCACCGTTTCAACGCCTGTTCAGCAACCGATAGACAATATTCAAAACGCCAATCAACAAGATTCTATTACGTTGCAGGTTTGCCCTGGCACACAGGTTAGTTTTGATATAAAAGTAATTGACCCTTTGGGACGAAACCTTACACTTAAAAGTTCTATACAAAATAATCCATCTCCATTACCTGGGGCAACGCTTGCGCAGATTAACCAAGGCACAGCACCAAATGACTCTGCCATTGCAAGAATTAGATGGACACCCGCTGCGGCTGATACAGGCTGTCGCCAGTTTGTATTAACTGCCGAAAATGATGACTGTCCGATTAAGGGAAATCAAACAAGAGTTTACAAGGTTTGTGTGTTTAATAAAGTGCAGTTGCTTACTGCAAGTCCCACTTTTTGTGGCAAGCCTGTGCAACTTACGGCTACGGGTGGCACTAACTTTACATGGACACCAACCACGGGTTTAAGCAGCACAGCAGTGCTGAATCCAGTGGCATCACCTGCTGTGCCTACTAACTATAAATTCACCAGCGATTGCGGAACTGATTCGGTGTTTGTGAATGTGGCGCAGCCCTTTGTTTATGATGCAGGAGTTGGTGGGCAAATTTGCCAAAATGGACAAATTCAATTGAATGCTTCAGTTGATAATTTATATCAACCATATAGTATCAAATGGATTCCGTCCAATGGTTTGGTTGACCCTGTGTTTGCGCTGCCAAACGATACTATTCTTAACCCTATTGCAAGTCCGCTTTCAACTACAAAGTACAAAGTTCAATTTACAGCAAATAATGGTTGTATTAATGAAGATTCGGTTACAGTTGTTGTGTCAGGCACTGGTCCGCTAATAAAAGCCAGAACAAACAAAACATTGGTTTGTCCGGGTGAGGCTGCACAGCTTACATTAATCTCAAATCCGCTGAGTTGTGGCATTTCTCAACAGCCATGCTCGGGTAATGATGTAAATGCTCAGGTTGGTACTTTTACGAACAGTTCTAACAATTCGCCTGTGCAATTGCCTTCTCCATTGGGTGGATACAGCAAAAGCACAAGACATCAAATTTTGTTTCGTGCCAGCGAAATTTTAGCTGTATCCAATTCTGGTGGAAAGATTAAATCTATCGCCATCAATCTGCTTGCGGCAGGAACACCACTGAACAACTTAACTATAAAAATGGCTTGTGTTTCTGCAGATAGTATTAAAGGATACATTGCAGGAGGAAGTTTAGCAACTGTTTACACGCCTAAGAATTATACGCCTGTTCTTGGTTGGAATGTATTTACGCTCGATAATATTTATGATTGGGACGGGCAGTCGAATTTGTTGGTAGATATTTGTCATAATTCAACCACTGCAAACGGGCAGCACATGAAGTATCAAATGACCCGCACCGATGGCTCGCAGGGTTTTGCAAATTATTCTTCGTTGTGGTGCACGGCTTCAGGGGCATTTGACCAATGTGGTATCACCGGAACAGATCAAAACTTAAATGCAGCACGTTATAAAGAAAGACCGAACACGCGCTTTGTGGTTTGCGTTGCAGATTTATCAACTGCAAATATCGCATGGACGCCAAACACAGGCGCAAATGCACCAACGCCTTTAAACAATGACACTACCATTGCACGCCCACAAACTCCGCAGATTTATAGAGTGGCAGTGAGCGACCAAAACGGCTGCACAGGCAATAGTTTTGTGTTTGTAAATGTGGATACATCTGCCCGATTAACGATGACTAATGACACGTTTATATGTGCAACAAATGCAACCGTAAAACTAAAAGCAAAAGTTACTTCTTCTTTGCCTAATCCTAATTTTATTTACACATGGGCAGCAGTTCCATCAGCAGGTTTTGTGAATCCGGGTAATAGAGATTCAGTAACCGTAACGCCAAGTGTATCCACTAAGTATTACGTAACCATTACAGGTGCTGCATGTACTTTAGTAGATTCGGCTACAGTTGCAGTTGGCTCTGGTATTCCGGTAGATATGGTGGGCACAAACCTTACGTGCTTTGCTGCAAACGATGGTGTTATTGTTGTGAATGTGCCGGGTAATCCATCAGGGTTAACTTATGCTTGGGTGCCTAATAATTTATCGGGTAGCACAGCAACGGGATTAAGCCCGGGAATTTATTCAGTTACAGTTAGCAACCAGCAAGGTTGTCAGGGAGCCGATACAATTGTTATTAGTCAACCTTCCAATTTACAATTAAATATTTCACGATTGAATGTGCTTTGCTTCGGGCAATCGAATGGCAATTTTACCGCAACCGTTATTGGCGGCACTCCTGCTTATACCTATAATTGGAATCCAAATTTAGGTAATATTTCTACGCCCAATAGTTTGCCAGCGGGTGTATATCGTATCACGGTAACAGACAGTAAAGGTTGTACCGTGCAAGGAATTGATTCTATCACACAACCTGCTGCACTAAGCGTTGTGGTTTCAACCACAAACGCAACAACCAATGGCGGCAGTCAAGGCACAGCAAAAGCGAATGTTATTGGAGGCTCACCTAATTTCACTTACACATGGAGTAATGGCATCACTACAGATTCTATCCGCAATTTAGTTGCAGGTAATTATTGCGTTACTGTGAGAGATTCTAGAGGATGTACGGCAACTGCTTGTGGCATAATAACCGACCCGCCTCCAATACTTTTAACCTTTGTAAAAACTGATGTGTTGTGCAACGGGCAAGCAACAGGTTCGGCAAGTGTTTCGGCTGTGGGCGGTATTTTGCCTTATCGTTTTAAATGGAGCAGCAATCCATTGGTTGATACTACAAATTCTATGTCAAATGTTTTAGCGGGAACATACACAGTAACAGTTACTGATTCGGCTGGAGTTGCCGTTACAGGTAACATAACTATCAATCAGCCAACTGCAATTGCTATAGTTTTTGATTCTGTTCCAGTAAATTGTAATGGCGGAAATAATGCCAGCCTTACGGCAGTTCCATCTGGCGGCACTCCTAGTTATACATACAATTGGCAAACACCTTTAAATCAACAACAAGCAACGGTTCAGGGGCTTGTTGCAGGAACATATACTGTTGTTGTTACTGATGCAAATAATTGCACAGCAACAGCAAGTCGAACTTTAGCAGACCCTGCACTGCTTACTATTTTGGAAATTGTTTTAAATGATGTGAGTTGCTATGGTGGTAGCAATGGCGCGGCAAGTGCAACGGCAAACGGAGGCACTACACCTTATACTTTTGCATGGAGCAATAGTGTTGCGCAGGCAACAGGCAACCAAGCAAATGATTTAACCGCTGGCAATCAAAATGTTGTTGTAACAGATGCAAGAGGCTGCACAGCCACTGCAAATTTTAGTATTACTGAGCCACCTGTTTTTTCAGTAGCTGTGGTTACTACTAATGCCAATTGCCCAACTAGCAACGATGGCGCAGGCACGGGCAATGTTACGGGCGGAATTGCTCCTTACACTTTCCTTTGGGACAATGTAACAGGACCGCAAACTCAAAATGGTTTGGTATTTGGCAATCACTCTGTTGTGGTTACAGATGCGAACCAATGTACTGCCTCGGCAAACTTTTATATTGATACAAATTATACGCTTCGAGTTAGCGTGCAAACAACCGATGCTACTTGCTTTGGTTTAAATAATGGAAGTGTAGTTATTGCTCCACTTAACGGAACGCCAGCTTTTACCTATCAATATTTCAATTTCACCAATCAGGCAACTACTGCAACTGGTTTATTAGCGGGTAGTTATTCAGTAATTGCTACTGATAATTTGAATTGTGTTGTTAATGAAACGTTCATCATAAATGAACCTTCGCAGATTGTTTTAACGCTTACTAAAACGGATCCTTTTTGTACAGGAGATGCTAACGGATTAGCAAGTGTAACAGCAATTGGAGGCACACCGGGTTACACTTATTTATGGTCGAACACTCAAGCAACTCAATCAGCTCAAAACTTAATAGCAGGTAACTATTCGGTTTCTGTTACAGATAATAATCAATGCGAAGTTTCAGAAAGCATATTTCTAAACGACCCGCTTTCGCTTCAAGCAACGTTTATTAATAGGAGTGAAATTAGTTGTGCAGGGGCAAATGATGCAGCGATAACTGTAGAAGCTAGCGGAGGAACTTCGCCTTATGCTTATTTGTGGCAGCAAGATCCATTTGTAACTACGCTTTCTTCACAAACTATTGAAAATCTTGGTCCTGGTAGCTATGTAGTTTTGGTAACAGATAACAATGGATGCTCCATAAGAGACACTGCAACTTTTATTTCTCCTCCTATTTTGAACTTTAATTATGTAATCACAGACTCAACTTCATGCCCTGGCTCTGTTGACGGAAGAATACGCGCTTTAGCAGTTGGCGGAACACCTGCGGGCTCAGGAATACCTTACACCTATTCCTTAGATAATGTTACTTATCAGCAGAGTGGAGTGTTTAATAATTTAATTGCAACAACATACAGGATTTATGTAAAAGATGGTAACAATTGCATTTACGACACGTTGGTTTCTGTTGCAGAGCCGCTTCCGCTTGGTTTACAAATTTTGCCGCAAGACAGCACTATTGAATTAGGCAATCAACTTCAGTTAGTTGCTTTACCTTTGGGTTATTCTGGCAATGATTTAAAAGGATTCAGTTGGTCGCCTGCTTCGGGTTTGTCTTGTGTGGATTGTGCCAATCCTATTGCTACCCCATATAGTGATATAGAATATGTTTTAACAGTGAAATATTTGAGCAAATGCAGCCTTGAGAAAAAAGTAAACGTCTTTGTTTTAAATGGCAAGGCGTTCTTTATTCCAAATATATTTTCACCCAACAATGATGGCTCAAATGATGTGTGGCAGATTTACGGATATGATTTGAAAGAGGTAGATGTAAAAGTTTTCAACCGTTGGGGAGAAAAAGTTTTCGATTCGCAAGGCAACCAATTTACTGCATGGAATGGCGTTTATAAAGGCGTTTTGCAGGAGTCAGGCATTTATACTTTCATTGTGCAGGCAGAATATTTGAATGGAAAAGTTGCAAGAAAGTCAGGAACTATTACTTTGGTGCGCTGAAAAAGCATTGTTTTGAAAAAGTCAATGCTTTAAGCGTTAAAAAATTGTATTCAAGAAAAAATTTCACATAACTTAGATTTTCGTTTTTCGTACACCAATACAGCAAGAACAATTCAAATGAAAAGAATTTTACAAACTTTAGTACTCGCCTTGAGCTTTTCAACAGTAATGGCTCAAGATCCTCACTGGTCTCAGTTTTACATTATGCCCCAATCCCTCAATCCTGCATTGATTGGCGCCTTTAATGGTAACTACCGTGCGAGCGGTATTTTCAGGGGGCAATGGGGTTCGGTACTTGCTAACGAAAATGTGCCTATGTTTCGCACCTATTCCTTTGCGCTTGATTTTAGAACCAATCGCGGCATTGGTAAAAATGACGCATTCGGTTTTGGTGCATTTTTTACTGGTGATAAAGCCGGTGATTTGAAGTTTGGAACTAACAGTGGTGGTATAGGAATTTCATATCACAAATCATTAGATAAAAAAGGAAGCCATTTCTTATCGCTTGGTTTGCAATCAGAAGTGTTTAATCGCACTATTGATTACAGCCAAATTAAAACCGGCAGCCAATGGGATGGGGCTTCTTACAATCCTAACCTTCCTGCTGGAGAGTTTTTAGTAGATGACAATTTCTTATTTTGGGATGCTACAGCAGGTTTGATGTACTACGGTCGTTTTTCTAAACGTACTAACTTATATGCAGGTGTTTCAGCATTTCACTTAAATGCTCCTTCTGTATCTTTCTTAAACGTAGATTCAGTTCGTTTGAATAGAAAATTTGTTGCACATGCAGGTGTTCGTTTTCCTTTGAAAGGAAGATTTGATTTACAACCTAAATTCATCTTCATGAATCAAGGTCAAAGCAATGAATTCATTGTAGCGGCTGACATTAGAATATTGTTTGAAGAAAGATTTCCAGAAGGAAACAATTTTCGTTTTGGAGCAATGTTCCGTGCTGTTGGTGGCGACACTAGATCAACTTGGGCTAAGAAAAAAGGCGGTAATATGTTGAACGAAGAAGCTGTAGTAATAACAGGTGGAGTTGATTGGAATGGTATTAGCCTTGGTGTTGCTTATGATATTAACGTAAGTGATTTGATAGGAGGAAGCCGTAGCCAAGGTGCATTTGAAGTAGGTTTAAGTTACGCAGGTTCTTGGAAAAAACGCAAACCACAAACAATTTTCTGTCCAAGATTTTAATGAACTTTAGTTCAATACAAAAAGGGCATTCATTATTGGATGCCTTTTTTATTTATAAGAAGTATCGTTTGAAAGAAACATCAATCACAACTTTTAAAATACAACTGTTGTTCATTCGTGGTAATGTTGTTCCCAAAACATAATTTAATTCATGCCTGAAAACACCGAAAAGCGCAGACTGAAATGGAGTGAAATAACGCACTCGTTGCGTATCTATCGTTTTATACTTCCTTATAAATTGCATTTTATTGCTGGAATGGTTTGCTTGGTCATTTCTACTGCTGTAGTATCCGTGTTACCTATGGGATTTCGCCAGTTGGTTGATGCTGCAAACAGTAGTAGTATGAGTAGTAAAATGCTACAAAAGCTTGGTTTGATTTTAGGTGGTGTATTGGGCATACAAAGTTTCTTTTCTTATTTCAGAATTCGCTTGTTCGAAATCGTGAGCCAAAGAAGTATGAGCGATATTCGTAGGCAACTTTATGCGAAAATTATCACCCTACCAATTTCTTTTTTTGAAAATAATAGAACAGGCGATTTAAGTTCACGCATTGGCAGCGATGTAACACAGTTGCAAGAGGCGCTTGGTTTTAATCTTGCCATGTTTGTGCGCCAATTGGTTTTGCCAATTGTTTGTATTCCGTTCCTGTTCACCATCTCGGTAAAGCTCACTTTGGTAATGATTGCCACATTCCCTCCGCTAATTTTTAGTGCAGTAATTTTTGGAAAATTTATTCGCAAGCTATCTCGCCAAAGTCAGGATGCGTTGGCATTTTCAACCACCATTGTTGAAGAAACATTTCAGGCAGCCGATGTCGTAAAATCCTATACAAATGAATACTATGAAACCAATCGCTATGGAGCAGCAGTGTTGAAAGTAGCAGATGTGGCTTTGTATGCAGCAAAGTATCGCGCAGCTTTTGTGTCGTTTATAATTTTTGCTTTGATAGGAGGCGTGGTTTTAATTGTATGGCAAGGCTTAAGCATTGTCGCTACAGGTGGTTTAACTATGGGGCAATTGATTGAGTTTTTGTTGTTTACTATTTTTATTGGTGGCTCATTGGGTGGTTTGAGCGAGAGCTATTCTGTGATTCAAAAAACTGTTGGGGCAGGAGAGCGCATCAACGAAATTCTGGAAGAAAAGAGCGAGGTAAATATCAATGAGGCTAACCCAGCAGCTATTATCCAAGGTAAAGTAACTTTCAGCAATATTAGTTTTGCTTATCCTGCACGGAAGGAAATGCCAGTGTTTACTAACCTTTCTTTTACTGCCCAGCAAGGTGAGAAAATTGCATTGGTGGGTCCGAGCGGCTCAGGCAAATCCACTATCATTAAATTATTGAGTGGTTACTATAAACCTGATGGAGGTGAAATTCAAATAGACGATAAGCCATTTTCATCTTATACACTTGCAGCACTGCGCAAAAACATCGGTATGGTGCCGCAAGAAGTAATTTTGTTTGGCGGCACAATTGCAGAAAATATTGCCTACGGAAAAACCAATGCTACAGTTGATGAAATTCGCGAAGCTGCTCGCAAAGCAAATGCCTTTGACTTTATAGAATCCTTTCCTGAAAAATTTGAAACCGCAGTAGGAGAAAGAGGGGTGAAATTGAGTGGAGGGCAAAAACAACGTATTGCAATTGCACGTGCCATTTTACGCAATCCTAAAATTTTGATTTTGGATGAGGCTACCAGTGCTTTGGATGCAGAATCGGAGAAATTAGTGAAAGATGCTTTGCAAGAATTGATGAAAGGTAGAACAACTTTTATTATTGCTCATCGCTTGAGCACCATTCGCGAAGCCGACACTATTCTTGTAATCAATAAAGGAAAAATTGTGGAACAGGGAACACATAAAGAACTTTCTAATTTGCAAGATGGCACTTACAGTAAGTTGTTGAAATTGCAGTATGAAATAGAGTAGGGATAACACTTGGTCTGACCTTGGTCAGACTCAGTTCTTCCACGCGCTTTTCAAAAGTTAATGCGCGCTCCTTTAAATTTGATTCAATACCTTTACACGGCAACCATAATTGTATTTTTACCATCATAAATAGAGTGTCACAAATTGATATGAAAATTCTTATTTACTTTTTTCTGATTGTAATTCCTTTTACAAGACTTTTAGCCCAGCCCTTTTTCCAAACGCTCTCCATTCCCGTTTCGAAAAATAATATTGCATTAAAAAATGCTTGGGTTGGCGGTATGGACGCTCCTCAATTTTCCCCTGCAGATTTAAATAATGACGGCAAGCCAGATTTATTTGTGTTTGATAGAGGTGGAAACAAAGCCTATACCTTTTTAAACAAAGGAAATGGTAATTATGAGTATGCACCAAAACACGAAGCAATGTTGCCCGAAATGGAAAACTGGGCATTAATGCGCGACTACAACAAAGATGGTGTGCCAGATATTTTTTGTTGGGCAAATGCGGGTATTAAAGTTTATAGGGGGAAAAGAAATAATGGCGTGCTTAGTTTTGATTTCATCACAGCTAAGTATGATACCAACGGTACTTTAGTTAGTGATTTGTTGACCTTTAACAATAATGGTTTCGCGGTAAATGTCTATGTGCTCACGGATGACATTCCTGGATTAGTTGATGTGAATGGTGATGGTGATATGGATGTATTGGCTTTTGGCAATTTTGCAACATCGGTAGAGTACTATGAAAACCAATCGGTGGAAAGAGGTTTTGGAGCAGATAGCTTGATTTTTGATGCAGATTTTTTGGATTTATGTTGGGGTAAGTTTTTAGAAGGGGCGCTTTCTAATACAATCTCATTAGCCTCTTGCAAAATGGGCGGTATGGAAGGCAGCGATGCTGGCAGACATGCAGGCTCCACTATTTGTGCGTTTGATAAAGAGGGAGATAAAGACATGGATTTGTTGTTGGGAGATATTGCCTATAACACTATGATTTATTTAAAAAATGGGGGAGATTCAGCGGATGCGACTATGGTTAGTTATGACACGATTTTTCCTGCATACAACACACCAATTAATATGCCTGTATTTCCAGCAGCATACTTGATTGATGCAGACGACAATGGTGTGAATGATTTGTTAGTTGCACCCAATGCGCGTGGTTCCTTTCGTAATATTAAAAACGTGATGTTGTATAAAAACATAGGCAGCAACACCAATTATGATTTCCGCTATCAAACCGATTCATTTTTGGTAAGCGACATTTTAGACTTTGGATCTAACTCTAAAGTAGCAGTGTTTGATTACAACGGAGATGGCTTGTTGGATATTTTTATTGGAAATGACACTTATTACACGCAACAGTTTCAAACGTCAAAATCTCAAATGGCTTTATTGGAGAATGTTGGCACCGCAAACAATCCTGCATTCAAGATAGTTACTGATGATTACGCGAATATCGGCAATTTCTTATTGAGACAATTGCAACCTGCTTTTGGAGATTTAGATGGTGATGGGAAAAAAGATTTGTTGCTTGGAGATGCATCTGGCTATTTGCACTTCTTTAAAAATACAGGCTCTACAGTTGCCAACTTTGCAGCTATGACTTCACCTCAGTATTTTAATATTGATGCATCAGTAAATGCTGCTCCATTTGTTTACGATGTAGATGGTGATGGCGATAATGATTTAGTGGTCGGCAGAAAAGATGGCACCATTAATTGGTATATAAATTTTGGCACATCAAATAGTCCCAATTTCAGGAAGGATTCTGCTGTATTGGAATTTGGTAAAATTCGATTGCAAGGACAGTACGAAATAGAAGGCTCAGCACAACCTTTTATTTACAAGCAAAATGATTCGTTGTTTTTATATATTGGGTCTAATCGTGGCGCTGTCTTTAAATACTATGTTGCACCAAGTCAATTGCGCGGAGGTGCTTTTGCACTTTTAGATTCTAATTTATTAGGGAAAGATGTCGGGCAAAAGTCAACTATTGCAGTGTCAGATTTTAATGGAGACGGCAAACCTGATTTTGTTGTTGGCAATAGTTTAGGTGGCTTAAATTTCTTTTCATCCATTCAAGTTGACCCTAATGAAATACAGGAAAAGCTAAATCCTGAGTTTACTTGGAGTTTGTTTCCAAACCCTACACGAAATCAAATATTTATCTACTCCCAAAA
This sequence comes from uncultured Chitinophagaceae bacterium, assembly GCA_964552715.1. Taxonomy (GTDB): domain Bacteria; phylum Bacteroidota; class Bacteroidia; order Chitinophagales; family LD1; genus UBA7692. The sequence goes on from CAZKHZ010000001.1 coordinate 46,214, forward strand.
TCCAGAAGTGAGCATAGCTGAAATTTATTCAAGCATGGGAGAATTGGTCTCGAAAGAGACTTTTTCGGGCAGTATTTCAATTTCTACAGAAAAAATTTCATCAGGTGTTTACTTTGTAAAAGTGTTGCAAAGTGGCGGCAGCACTACAAAGCGGCTGATTGTGCAACATTAATATTTCAACATCGGCAATTTTTTTTTCTAAAAAATGAGCCAACTGCTTGTACATATCCGAACTTTTCTATCTTTGGCGCACAGACAAAAAAAAATTATTTGACTATGGTATTAAATATACGCCTACGTAGTTTCTTGGTTGCAACAGCAGCATTAGTAGCAGTATCAACATCTGCTCAAGACATTCACTTTTCTCAGTATTACACTTTTGCTTCGGCAATGAATCCAGCTTTGGTTGGTAATTACGATGGAACCTTTAGAGTTGCGGCATTATACCGCAATCAGTGGAACAATCCATTGGGTAGGTCAGCTTATCAAACAATTGCTGCCGATGTGGATGTGTCATTATTAGAAGGATACCTTCGCACAGATAAGTTAGCTGTTGGCGTTGGTTTTTATCAAGACCGTTCAGGCGCTGCAGGTTTAGCAGTTACAAACGTTTCATTAACTGTTGGTTATCACAAAGGTTTTGGTAAAGAAGGTAAACACCGTTTGTCATTCGCTATGCAAGGTGCTTATATGCAAAAGCGTATTGAAGATCCGGTTTTTGCCGATCAGTTCCGTGGTCACGACCAATCATTAGCAAACTTTACAAACGAGGAATTGATTCGTGGTTTCTACAATTTTGATTTCAATGCAGGTCTTTACTGGCGTTCAAATATCAAAGACAAGGTGAAATTAAATGCAGGTTTTGCAGCTTATCACATTGTTCAACCCAAAGAAGACAACATAAGCGATTCATTGCGTGTGTTCGGAAACTTAACGCGCAGATTTGTTGCAGACTTGAGTGTTGAAGCCTTCTTAAATAAAAAGAAAAGCATTTCATTGGCTCCAGAGTTTATCTTCCAATATAAGGACAAGCAATTTGAAGCAATGCCAGGTTTAATGTTCGGTTATTACTTCAACACCGGTTTCCGCAACAATAATAGCATTCACATTGGTGGTCGCTACCGCTTGGGTTCTGGAATCAACGGCACAGGAAGCGATGCATTCGTAGTATTATCACAGGTTGAATTCAAAAACGTTCGTTTAGGTTTTGCTTACGATATCAACTTATCTAAATTGAGTGTTGCTACCCAAAATCGTGGAGGATTTGAAATTTCATTAAGCTACATCGGTGAAAGCATTAAATCCTTCAAAGCCAATAAGAGTTTGCCAAGTCGCAGATTCTAATAGCGGGTTAACGGACAATCTTTCATACAAAAATTTGAATACTGTTTCACAACCTGCTTTTAACAAAGGGCGGGTTTTTTATTTGAAATATCAATAAACTAAACTCAATGCGTAAGACAATTTTCTTCTGCACACTAATATTGGCAGTTTGCTCGGTAACATTTGGACAGAGCAAAGACAAAGGCAAGGACAAACCTGCCAAAGAAGCTACAAAAAAAGAAGCAAAACCTGCCAAAGAAGCTACAAAAAAGGAAGCACAACCTGCTGCCGAAAAAGTAGATGTAAAAAAGGCTGAAAAGAGCGATCCAAAGCCTAAGTCTAAAGACAAAAACAAAACAGAAAAGCGCACCGTAAGTGTAAAGCGTTATCTTAAATTAGGCGACCGCTTCTTTGCAGAGTCTTCTTATTACACAGCCGCAGAATACTATAAAGAAGTAGTGCGCGAGAACCCTGAAAACAGATATGCTAACTATTGGTTGGGTGTAAGTTTGCTTTACTCAAGAGATTATGAGCGTGCTGAAACTTTCTTTGAAAAGTTTGGTAGCATCAAGGCAGGCGAAAAAGACAACGCAAAAAAATGGGCAGAGGAAGACCAAAAATTGTTTGATAAATACAATTACTTCTATGGCGAGGCATTGCACCGCAATGGAAAGTTCGAGCAAGCTATTCAAAAGTATAATCGTTTTAAAGGAGAGTACAATAGAGACGATAAAGAAAAATGGGTGAAGTTGGCAAATGCTGGTGTTAAAGGTGCCGAATATGCACAAAGTGCACCAACAGCTAAAATCAAAGCGAAACTTTTGAACAATTTGGTAAATCGTTCTTACAACGAGTTGTCTCCAGTTGCAGGCGACAATGGTGTACTTTACTTTTCTTCTTTGCCATCTGATACTTTGATTTTTGAAAACAAAAAGAAAACACGCCCTGAGTATAAAATTTACACAGCATCTTTAGTTGATGGCGATTGGGGTAAACCTGCATTGATTAAAAATGATGACATGAATACAGCTAAGTATGATGTTGGAAATGGTTCGTTCAATGCTGATAAATCTCGTTTTTATTTCACTAAGTGTTTGGAAATGGAAGATGCACGTTCTTTGTGCAATATCTTCGTTGCAAATGTAAAAGTTGGTAAATTCAGCAATGTGCAAAGATTGTTGGAACCTATTAATGCTAAAGAACAATACACTAGCACACATCCAACAGTTCGCACAGGTGCTGATGGAAGAGAGATTGTTTATTTTGCCAGCGACCGCACCGATGGAAAAGGCGGCTTAGATATTTGGTTCACCAGTCGTATCGGTAATGGCGAATACACTGCACCTAAGTTAGTTGGTGGTCCTATAAACTCTGCTGGTGATGAAGTAACTCCTTTTTGGGATGCTACTAACAATACTTTGTATTTTTCCTCTAATGGACACCCTGGCATTGGCGGATTTGATGTGTTTGCTTCTGCCGAAAAACCAGATTACGGTTGGGAAGAGCCTCGCAACTTGGGCAAATCTCTAAACACAGGTTATGATGAATTGTATTACAATGTTGTAGCAGACCAAAGTGGTGGATTCTTTACATCAAACAGACCGGGTAACAGAAAATTGAATAGCATCGAAAGTGCTTCTGATGACATTTATAAATGGGAGCTTTTCAACTATGCTGTTGAAGGTTTTGCTTTTAAAGATGGCGAACAGGATGCTGGTTCATTGGAAGGTGCGCAGTTCAAATTGTATAAGAAAGCTGCCGATGGCACAAGAGAGCTGATTTCAGTTGATACTACTTCACCTGCTGGTCAGTACTTCTTTAAATTGAAGCCTGATGAGGATTATGAAGTAGAGGTAATTCGCCCAGGTTTCAAAGCTACGGTTGAAGCTATTTCAACACGAGATTTGCCTATGGAAGACACCATCAACAAAAATATCGGTGTACGTAAATCGGCTTATGTTTCTTACGGTTCGGTATCTGAAGAAGGTAAGCCTGATGTGAAGTTGGATGATGTAATTTACACAGTAATTGAATTGAGCGGCAGTGGAGTTCAACGCACTATTGCAAATGGTAAAACCGAAAAGAATCAAACAAACTATGCTGTTGATTTAGATCGCGATAAGGACTATAAAGTTGTTTTCCGTAAAAATGGATACTTCTCTAAAACAATGCAGATTTCAACCAAAGGTTTAGGCAACAGAGATTCAGTTTTGAATAATGTAACCTTAACTAAATTAGAGTTGAACAAAGATTACACATTGAAAAATGTATTGTATGAATTTGGTAAAGCAACGCTTACAGAATCTTCAAAAGAAGTATTGGACACCTTGCACGCCATATTGGTTGAAAACCCAACTTTCGTTATTGAGTTGAGCTCTCACACCGATGCCATTGGTTCGGATGCAGCTAACCAAAAACTGTCTCAAGACCGTGCCGAAAGTTGTGTTGCTTACTTAATTACTAAAGGAATTGCAAAAGATAGAATGGTGCCTAAAGGCTATGGAGAAACCAAACCAAAAGCACCAAACCAAACAGACGAAGGCAAAGACAATCCTGAAGGACGTGCGCTAAACAGACGTACAGAATTCAAAATCTTGAAGAGCTAAAACGTTTTAAAGAAAACATATCAAAAGGCGAGATTTTTCTCGCCTTTTGTTTTTTATAATAATGACTTCACCAATATTAATTGCAGTAACCGGACCGGAAAGCACAGGCAAAAGCCAACTTTGTGAAGCCTTGGCTGTGCATTACAACACGGTGTTTGTGCCCGAGCAAGCTCGGGCTTACTTAGAGCAATTGGGCAGCAAATGGCAGTATGAAGACGTGCTGCAAATTGCCCGCTTGCAGCAAGCTGCAATAGAAGCAGCCCTATATACCAAACACAAAGTGGTGTTTTGCGACACCGAGCTGATTGCCATAAAAGTGTGGTTACAGTTTTATGGCTTGCACTGCCCGCAGTGGGTAGAGGATTCCATTGATAATGCAAATATCAAACACTACCTTTTGATGAATATAGACCTGCCTTGGGCAAGCGACCCGCTAAGAGAAAACCCTGACCCTGCCGACAGAGCAACGCTGTTTAATAGTTTTGTTACAGAACTACAGCAACACCAAAAGCCTTATTCTATTATCTCTGGTAGCGAAACAGCTCGCCTGAGAAATGCCATTAGCGTGGTGGATGATTTGGTTTAGTTTTTGATATTGCTGAATAACATCCGCAAGCGAGGCGATTGCTGTGAAGAGATTGGTGTGAAGGGAGACATTGGGGCTAAGGAGATTTGGCGATTTCCCTGCTTGCCGATAGGCAAGCAAGCACTAAACTGTCTGCCATCACTCCCGATAGCTATCGGTATCATTTGATTACTGAACCGCCAATTTTTTGTAGGTGCTGTTACAAGCTGGCTTTCTGTCCACCGTCATTGTCAAGTCGCTGTGAGTAAAGGTTTTCGCTGTTTCTGTCAAACTGTTGATGTGTCGGTTGTGGGTGGCGAAAAAATAAAACACCGTAGGGTGGGATAAAAAAATTGAATTTCTTTTTGGGTTGCCGAAAAGCACACTCTTTTGTCCCGCAATTTGCGGGATGCGGCTTGCAAATGTGTGTGTCCCGAAAGCTTTCGGGATGGGTAGGCTTCTCATGCTAATAGTTTCTCCAATTTCGTTTTCCATTTTACCCAG
>CAZKHZ010000002.1:0-22495 GCA_964552715.1 uncultured Chitinophagaceae bacterium
GCTTTACACAGAGTGGAATGCAAAAATCAATGTGATTTCGCGTAAGGATATTGACAATTTTTACGAGCACCATGTGTTGCATTCATTAGCAATTGCAAAGTATTTATCTTTTAAAGATGCTACAAAAGTGATGGACTTAGGAACAGGTGGAGGTTTTCCGGGCATTCCGTTGGCAATTCTCTATCCAAACTGTCGCTTTCATTTAGTGGATTCTATTGGCAAAAAATTGAAAGTGGTACAAGCTGTTGCCGAAGCTATAGGCATAGAAAATGTTTTTACGTTTCACGCTCGTGCCGAGGAAATGAAATATCAATATGATTTTGTTGTTAGCCGTGCAGTAGCTCCAGTTGCAGATTTATTGGTTTGGACGAAAGGCAAATACCTTCCCAAAAGCCAAAACATCATTCCAAACGGTTTGATTTGCCTAAAAGGCGGTGACCTTTCAGAAGAACTTAAAGGCATTAGAACCTTAGCAAACATTCCACTTTCTAAGTGGTACGCATCTTCATTTTTTGAAGAAAAGGTTTTAATACACGTAAAAAGTTCTTTTTAAATTACCAACCTAGCACCCATCCAAATATCAATGGAGCAACAATTGTTGCATCGCTTTCAATTATAAATTTGGGTGTGTTGATGTCCAACTTACCCCAAGTTATTTTTTCGTTTGGCACAGCACCAGAGTATGATCCATAAGAGGTAGTTGAATCGGATATTTGGCAGAAATAACTCCAAAAAGGTACATCATGCCATTCTAAATCCTGATACATCATTGGCACCACACAAATTGGAAAATCGCCTGCAATGCCACCACCAATTTGAAAGAATCCAACACCTTTTCCTGCGCTGTTCTTTCTGTACCAATCGCTTAACCAAACCATATAATCAATGCCACCGCGCACGGTGGTAGAAGTAAGTTCATTTTTGATACAATAAGAAGCAAAGATATTGCCCATCGTGCTGTCCTCCCATCCCGGAACAATGATTGGCAAGTTGCGCTCGGCAGCAGCAATCATCCAACTGTTTTTCGGGTCAATTTGATAGTATTGTTCCAGCACTCCGCTCAATAACATTTTATACATAAACTCATGCGGAAAGTAACGCTCGCCTTTAGTATCTGCGTCTTTCCACAAAGCGTAAATATGTTTTTGCAAACGTCTGAAAGCCTCTTCCTCAGGAATACAAGTATCTGTTACTCGATTGAAACCATTTTCTAACAAATCCCATTCATCTTGCGGACTTAAATCGCGATAGTTTGGTACGCGCTTGTAATGGTCGTGTGCCACCAAATTCATCAAATCTTCTTCAAGGTTTGCGCCAGTGCAAGAGATAATGTCCACCTTACCATTGCGAATCATTTCCGCCAATGAAATACCCAATTCGGCTGTGCTCATGGCTCCGGCTAAGGTTATCATCATTTTACCGCCTTCTAGCAAATGTTGTTCATAGCCTTTAGCCGCATCTACCATTGCCGCAGCATTAAAGTGCAGGTAATGTTTTTGCATAAAATCGCGAATCGGAGTACTCATAAATTTGAATTATATATTAGTTGAACAAAAAAGTAAGTTTTAAAAAACGGGACGCGAAAGTATAAATTTGAAGAAACAAAAATGTAGTGTTCCTATTTGATGCTTGAAAGTAAGGACATTGATTGCTATTTATAATGCTTTGCTAAAACCCACTATCTCTTCTACAGCAATGGTTTCAACCATTTTCAAATCTTTAAAGTCATCGCGCGTGGTGTGCGAAATAATTACTTGTCCGGTGAGGTCGCTAGAAAGTATTTCTATTAAAGAATTTCCCCTGTCCTTATCTAGCTTGTCAAAAATATCATCTACCAAAAGAATGGGCGCAAATCCTTTTTGCTTTTTGATGTATTGAAACAAAGCCAATTTCAGCGCAATCAAAACACTCTTTTGTTGCCCTTGGCTACCAAATTTTTTTGCCGAAACATTATTTATCTGCAAATCAATATCGTCTTTATGAATACCTGTGTCAGTTCGTTGCAGCACCAAGTCTTTTTGAAGACTATTGTTCATCAATTCCTGAAAAGATTTGCCCTCCAATTGAGATAAGTATTGAATTGAAACCGCATCGCGATTCAAGCTAATTTGTTCGTAACATGCTTCAAATAACGGTTGAATTTCAAAGAGTGCATTTTGCCTTTTTATAAAAATCTTCTCTCCAATTGGAATCAAACGATTATCATAACTCAGCAAAAGATTTTTATCTGTTCTTCCACTTTCAGCAAATTGCTTTAATGCAGCATTGCGCTGAGCCAAAAGTTTATTGTATAAAACTAATAGCTCAAGGTATTCACTATCTGTTTGCGAAAGGGTACTGTCAATAACTTTTCTGCGGTCTTCACTACCGCCAATAATTATATCGCCATCGCTAGGGCTTATCATCATGCAAGGAAACATGCCGATGTGTTCGCTCAACTTTGTATGTGGAACTTCATTCACAAAAAATTCCTTGCGTTTGCCCGACTGAAAACGACAAACAACTTTTTGTGACAACTCTTTGTCTTTAAAATTTCCTTCAAGCCGTAAAAAATCGGCACCAAAGCGAATAGATTGCTGGTCGGTGGAATAGAGATTGCTTTTGGTAAGGCATAGAAAGTAAACAGCATCCAGCAAATTGGTTTTGCCTGTGCCATTATTTCCAGTAATACAACTTAGTTTAGATGAAAAACCGACAGACGATTCCGCATGATTTCTGAAACAAGTGAGTTTTAAAGAATTTAGAAACACTAATAAGGTTTTACTGCGCTATTGCTTAATTTTACTGACTATATACAATCCACATACTAGGTGAAATAAAAATATGAAAACCTTGTTGCCGAATAGTATATTTGCCTCCTTTCAAAATAAAAGTGGCTGTAAAGTTAAACAAAGACACGTACCTTTATTGGTATGAATTAATGCTCCGCCTTCGTAGGTTCGAGGAGCGAGCGGGTATGTTGTATGGACAACAAAAAATCCGTGGTTTTTGCCATTTGTATATTGGCCAAGAGGCTTTAGCAGCAGGTATGATGACGAGTTTGCGTTCAGACGACCGTGTGATTACCGCCTATCGCGACCACGCACTAGCAATAGCAAAAGGTATTTCAGCGCGTGCTGCAATGGCAGAACTTTTTGGAAAAGCCACTGGCTGTACTAAAGGAAAGGGAGGCTCTATGCACTTCTTTTCAAAAGAGCATAACTTTTATGGCGGGCATGGCATAGTTGGCGCGCAAATTGGCTTGGGTGCAGGTATTGCCTTTGCTGACCAGTACTTGGAGAAAGATAACGTTACGATTTGTTTTTTTGGTGATGGTGCTGCCCGTCAGGGTATTTTGCACGAAACCTACAACATGGCTATGATGTGGAAGTTACCGGTGATTTTTGTTTGCGAAAACAATGGTTACGCCATGGGTACCTCTGTAGGCAGAAGTTCAAACGTTACAAAGATTGCTACACTTGGCGAGGCTTATGATATGCCTTCAGAAAGTGTGGATGGAATGAAATGTGAAACTGTGCATGATGCCATTGAGCGCGCTGCTGATAGAGCAAGAAAAGGTGAAGGACCAACATTTTTAGAAATTTGCACCTATCGCTACAAAGGGCATAGCATGAGCGACCCTCAGAAGTATAGAACTAAAGAAGAAGTGGAAGCGTATCGCAAACTTGATCCAATAGAAACAACTCTTGATATTATTCTAAAAAAGAAATGGGCAACAAAGGAGGAAATTGATGCGATAAGTGCCAAAGTGGATGCTGAAATTGAAGACTGTGTTAAGTTTGCCGAAGAGTCACCTTACCCTGATGACAACGAGTTGTACAAAGACATTTATGTGCAACAAGATTATCCTTTTATGCTGGAATGAGACTTGAAATAATAGATTTTAGACATTAGATAGTAACAACAAATAATCAATAACAATAATTAATCGAAAGATGGCAGAAGAACTAGAAAACGAAGTTTTAGAAGTAAAAGAAACCCAAAAAATTGAATCATCAAAAGGAGGTTTTATTGGAAAAATATTTGACTTTTTTGAAGAAAAACAACAACTGTTGGCTTATGTAGGTGGCGGTGTTTTGGTGGTGCTAGGAGTGGCTGTATTTGTATTTGCAAAATGGTTGCCCGACCGTAATATAGCTGCACAAAAGTCTTCGTTTAGAGCAGAATTAGCTTTTGCCAAAGATTCTTTTGAATTGGCATTAAATGGTAATGGAGCCGATGTGAAAGGCTTTCTTGAAATTGGAAACAAATTCAGTTTTACCAAAACTGCTAATTTGAGCAACTATTACGCTGGCATTAGCTATTTGAATTTAAAACAGTATGATAATGCTGTGAAATACTTAGGCAAGTTCAGTACCAAAGACCCTATTTTAGGTGCTGTTCGTTACAGTGCATTAGGTGATGCTTATTCAGAATTAGGAAAAATGGGTGATGCTATCAGCAACTACGAAAAAGCGGCATCTTTTTCTGCAAATGAAGTTTACACGCCTTACTTTTTGTTGAAAGCTGCTTTGGCAAATGAAAATCAAAAACAATTTAGTGATGCAAAAAAATTGCTTGAAAAGATAAAAGAAAACTATCCAACAAGTGATGAAGGCAGAGATGTTGAAAAATACCTTGCACGCGTAAATGCTGCTTTGTAATTATTCGGTCTGACCTTGCCTGACATCCTCCCCCTTGCCCCCTCCAAAGGGGGATAAAACAGCCGGGTGTGTAATTTTCATCAGGTATCCGCGCGCGGGTCGGAGTTCTTTGTCAGACTTTATTCATCGAATGATATAAAAAAAGCCTCTGCACTAATAATGCAGAGGCTTTTTTTATATCAGAAGTCTGACCAAGGTCAGACCAAGTAAACTTACTTTTTCTGTGGTTGGGCAGGTGTTTGTTGTTTAGGTTGAGCCTGTCCAGTTGTTGTTTTTTGTTCAGCAGGCTGAGACAAAAACTTAATATTGTTTTGCGCTAACTGAAAGTCAGGATACAATTCCAAAGCTTTTGAAAAATTATCCTTAGCCGCATCTTTTTGGTTTACTTCCATGGCACAAATACCTTTCACATTGTATGCCGCAGCTTTCATTGGAACTTTTTGACCAGAGCCATCTTGGTTGCGCAAAGAAACTTCTAGTTTTGCAGATTCTGGATTTGAAATAATTTGGTCTAAAGAACCAATACACTCTCCAAATCTTTTCAACTGATATTGAATCGTTGCAATTTGATATAGAAACTGAATATCTTTTGTAGCACGAAACAAAGTTTCATAATCTACAAGTGCTTCTTTTCCCATTCCTAAAGATTGTTTTGAAACGGCAACAATTTCACGAATATCATTACGGTTTTCGTTCTTCTTTAAAATTTCTTCCCCTACCAAAAAAGATTGAGGATACTTCTCTCCAGCAAAATAGATGTAAGCTAAAGAGTCAACTAAATCTGTTCTCTCAGGATTCAATGCCAAGGCTGAATAGATAGCAGATGCAGCGGATTGCAAATCGTAATATTTCATAGCAGTTTTATATGCTGCCATTTGAGCGTTAAACAACGTAGCGTTGTTGCCTTGTGGGCTTGCAGGCTGCTCGCTGTTTAGTTGTGGCTCAGCGGATTTACCTTTTTGAGCAAATGCTGCAGTTGTGAATAAAACAGCAGTAGCGGTTAACAGTATTGTGATTCGTTTCATTTTTTAATGATTTAATTTTTGATGAATTTAGTTTTTATATTATTTGTGTATCAATTGCAATAATAAATTTTTCCATCTGCTGTATTGTATTTAATGCAACCACTCTTGCCTTGGCAGCAAAGTCAATCTCACCTGAAGCATAAATTATCTGGCGAGCAGAATTGATTAGCAAGCCGCCCATATTATTGATTCCATTTTTGCAAACATCCTCTACACTTCCACCCTGTGCACCAACACCTGGAACTAAAAAGAAATTATCGGGTGCTAACTTTCTTATCTCTCTAAATTGTTCGGGATGCGTGGCACCTATCACAAACATCAACTGTTCTGGTGTTCCCCATTCTTGTGCTTTCGTTATTACCTGCTCGTATAGTTTCTGGTTGTTGTGTTCTGTAAATTGAAAATCACTGCTTCCTTTATTAGAAGTTAAACCGAGTAGAATTACCCACTTGTTTTCGTATTCTAAAAAAGGTTTTACAGAATCGCTACCCATATATGGAGCAACTGTAATGGAATCAAAATTAAGGTGTTCAAAAAAAGCTTTGGCATACATCTTTGAAGTATTGCCAATGTCTCCTCTTTTTGCATCAGCTATTGTAAAACAATCAGGGTAGTTTTCATTTAGATAGCGGATAGTTTTTTCTAAACTTTTCCATCCATCAATACCCATTGCTTCGTAAAATGCAATATTGGGTTTATAGGCAATTGCTATATCATGTGTTGCATCAATTATCTGCTTATTGAACTCAAAAATAGGATCAGATAAAGTGAGCAGATGTTTTGGAATAAGAGCAAGGTCAGTGTCTAACCCAATACACAGCAAACTCTTTTTCATTATTGCCTCGGCAAATAAGTCGGCACGTGTCATTCCTCTATGTCTTCGGTAACAAGTTTAGTATTAATGGCAATTACAGCTTTAACTTCAGGCACGGCTTGTTTCACTGCAGTTTCGATGCCCGCTTTCATGGTCATAAAACTTTGAGGGCAAGTGCTGCACGAGCCTACTAACTTTACAATCACCTCCATATCACTTGTAATTTCAACAACTTCCACATTGCCTCCGTCATCCATTAAATATGGGCGCATAGTGTCTAAACTCGCTTCAACCCGCTGCAACAAAGTTCTTTCTTCTGCCATTGCCCACAAAAATAGTTTTTTGATTGAATACAGCTAATAGAACATCATTTGTTAATGAATTGTGAAATCTAAGAGTGCATTACTTATACAATGATTACTATTTATGCAATCTAATTTTAATGAAAGTTATGAACAAAAAAATACTAGTCGGCATATCTCTTATCATCCAATTCTGTGTAATTATCTTTTACTATGGCTATAACAAAACCATTTTCGACCCTCCTCGCTCCGTTCACACTTGGCGACAAAGCGATGGAGCGTCAACAGGCTTGCATTATTACCAATATCACAATTCCCTTTTCAAGCCAATGTTTCACAATATGTTGGAAGCAAATGGTGAAGCTGGTTCTGAATTCCCTGTGTTATACTGGTTAGCGGCAAAACTTTCTCCCACAAATGAATTCCGAGGTTGGTATATCAGGGCTATTTGTTTCTCTATAACGGCAGCCTTTCTTATAGCAATCAATCTTGTTTCTTTTTCAATTTTAACCTCTGTTGTTCAAGCAACATATACTTCTATGTTACTATTTACATCTACAGTTTTTGTCTTTTATGCGGGCAATTATTTACCCGATGTTCCGGCAGTTTGTTGTGGTTTAATCGGCTGTGCATTTATGTACGTACATTATAAGAACAGAAGCCCATTTCCATTGCTATTAGCAATTGTTTTCTTTTCACTTGGAGGACTTTTTAAAATCACTTCCATAGTACCTTATTTAACCCTACTAACTATTTGCGTTTATGAATTATTGAGTTCTAAAACTGTTTTCAATAAATCTATTTTAGATGATGGCAAATTTTTACCCATTTTAATAATACCCTTCATAATTTCACTCGCTTGGGTTTTATATGTAAAGAACTACAATGAACAATTCAACAGTTTTTATTACAGAACTGCCGCCATTCCTATTTGGGATTTAGATGCAGAAGATTTAAGAACTTTTGGTGGCGCAATTTTTATGCGGTGGTTTCACGAGTATTTTTCTGTGGTTACTGTTAAGATTGCTTTTATTGTTTCACTAGTTACTGTGGTAATTGCATGGCTAAAAAAATGGCAACATGGCGCTTCTTTACTTCTATTACTTTTAGGAAGCATATCAGTACCTATTCTTTTCTCTTATCAGTTTGTGCACCATGACTACTATATGATTGTTGTTTTGCAGGTAGTTGTATTTTTCTATCTATATTTTTTCTATGTAGTTGGAAAGATATCCCATCGAAACTTAGGATTTGTTCTTAGCGTGGGTTTGCTTGCCTATCTATTATCTGACATAAACTACACAAAGAAAAATATTGATATAAGATACAGCGACTCTGTGTTTTGGGAAGATAAATGGACATTGAAATTACTTGAACAAAGAAACAATTTATACAAAGAGGGGTTATCAGTTAATGATAAAGTTGTTTTTGTAGGCGACCCTTCAACTTGCGTAGGACTTTATACACTCCAAACAAAAGGATGGACTTTTCAGCCACGAGTTTCCATTCGTCCTTATTTTGACATGTATAAACAAAAAGGGGTAAAATGGGCTATATTATTGCCTGACTATAAACACTTTGAATTTTCTAATGAAATTGACTCATTGCAAGTAAAAAGAAAATTTGAAATTGATGGCGGCTTTGGGGTACTTGAAATCTAATTTTCACTCTTCAAAGCATTCGACTCATCTACAATATAAATCGGACGTTGCTTTACATTATTACTGATGCGAATAAGATACTCGCCAATAATTCCCAAGCAAATCAACTGTATGCCACCGATAAATAACACCGTCATCATAATAGATGCCCAACCCTGCGGGGTGCCATTATTTAATACAAACTTGGAGAGCAAAGTGTAAACAATAAGTATCAGTGATACTGCCGCAATGCCAAAGCCAAGATAGCTGGCAAGTTTTAGTGGAAAATCGGAGAATGAAGTAATGCCATCTAAAGCAAGCTTAAATAATTTGGAAAATGAATAAGCAGGAGTTCCGCTGTGCCTTTCAGGACGATTATAAGGAAATGGGAACTGACGAAAACCAACCCATGCTATTTGTCCTCTCAAGAATTTTTCGCGTTCGGGCATTGCCGAGAGCTGAAAGGCAATTTTGCGTTTCATAATTCTAAAGTCACCAGTATCTAAAGGAATTTGAACATTAGAAATCTTATCCAACAAACGATAGAATGACTTGTAAGCAAGTTTCTTGAATAAACTAACACCCTCTCTCGTCTTCCTCACGGCATAAACTACATCATAGCCCTCCTGTAACTTTACATACATGTCCAATAATAGTTCTGGAGGGTCTTGCAAGTCGGCATCAATAAATGCAACGTTTTTACCCGATGCATATTCCATACCGGCAAAAAAAGCGGGTTGATGACCAAAATTTCTGCTGAAACTTACATACTTAAAACGAGCGTCTTGAGCCGCAAAGTCTTTCATCAATTGCAGTGAACTATCTTTGCTGCCATCATTCACCATTACAACTTCAAACGAAAGTTGAGTGGTTTTAAAAAGACTTTTTAGCCTGTCGAACAAAACAGGAAGATTACTTTCTTCATTATAAACAGGAACAACAATGGAAATATCGGGCGAATTGCTCACTATTATTTTTTTGCCAAACCTAAATTAAATTTCAATTACATCAAGGCTTTAAAAGTGATTGAAACAATGAAAGCTGATTAAAATGTGGCTGGCTAAGTGGTTATTTATACTGCCCTATAAGCAAACAGCCTTGCAAATCTGCAAGGCTGTTGTGCGCCTGAAGGGAGTCGAACCCCTAACCTTCTCATCCGTAGTGAGATGCTCTATCCAGTTAAGCTACAGGCGCCTTTGAATAACTAATTATTCTAAACGGAGCGCAAATATAGCATTCGTATTATATTTTCACAGCGAACTTTAAATATTCAACAAATTAAAAATGGCAGCAACTCCCTCCAACATGATTCCACTTGGCACCAAAGCCCCGGATTTTATTTTGTCCGACACGGTGAGCGGCAACAATCTATCGCTTGATAATCTTAAAGGTGAAAAGGCAACGGTGATTATGTTTATCAGCAATCATTGCCCTTATGTAAAGTATTTAAACAATCAGCTTTCGGCAATTGCAAAAGATTATGCACAAAAAGGAATTGCTTTCATTGCCATCAGTTCAAATGATGTTGAAAATTATCCTGCTGATGCGCCCGACAAAATGAAAGAAACTGCCATCATTGAGGGTTACACTTTTCCCTATTTATATGACGAATCGCAGCAAGTGGCTAAAGACTATGATGCAGCCTGCACACCCGACTTTTATGTTTTTAATCACGAGTTGAAATTATTGTATCGTGGGCAATTTGACGATTCACGCCCTTCCAATGGCATCAATCCAAGTGGTAGAGATTTATGCAATGCCTTAGATGCTATTCTTGATGGGGCTGAGATTTCGCCTGTGCAAAGCCCAAGCATTGGTTGCAACATTAAATGGAAGAAATTATGAGTGATAAAGGACAAAGGACGAAGGACGAAAGAAAAGAAACGATACACGATAAACGAGAGACGCAGAATGAAAAATGCTTCCCTGCATTCAAGTTTTATAACTTAATGTATTGCTTAATACTGTTGCCGCTACTCTCCTTCTCTCCTGCCGAGAAGCCATTGAAGATTGCTTTGCTAAAATACAATGGCGGTGGCGATTGGTATGCAAACCCCACTTCGCTGCCCAACCTTATTAAGTTTTGCAATCAAAATCTGAATACAAATATTGACCCAGAGCCTGAGACGGTGGAGGTAGGCAGTGCAGAGATTTTCAATTATCCTTTTTTGCACATGACGGGACACGGCAATGTTGTTTTCAATACACAAGAAGCCGACAACCTGCGAAATTACTTGATGGGGGGCGGTTTTCTGCATGTGGATGACAACTTTGGTATGGATAAATTTGTTCGTCCACAATTGGAGAAGTTGTTGCCTGATAGCAAATTGATAGAGTTACCTTTTTCGCATCCTGTGTTTCATCAAAAGTTTAAGTTCCCAAATGGGCTGCCTAAGATACACGAACACGAAAAAAGTGCGCCACAGGCTTTTGGTTTGTTCTATGAAGGTAGGTTGGTGATGCTCTATTCGTTTGAATGCGATTTGGGCGATGGTTGGGAAGATGCCGATGTACACAAAGACCCCGAAGAAACCCGCACCAAAGCTTTGCGCATGGGCGCAAACATTATCAGTTATATTTTTGGAAGCTAAAATCCTCGCTTACAAATGTCTTTCGGCATGGTAGCTGCTGCGCACCATTGGTCCGCTTTCTACTACTGCAAAGCCTTTTGCCAAACCTATCTGTTTAAATTCAGCAAACTCATCGGGAGTGATGTATCGCTGCACCACTAAGTGTTGTTTTGTAGGTTGAAGATATTGCCCGATGGTGAGCACATCCACTTTGGCACTACGCAAATCATCCATCGCTTCCAGCACTTCCTCTTTTGTTTCGCCAAGCCCTAGCATGATGCCGCTTTTTGTGCGTTTGATGCCGCCTTCTTTCAACCTTAGCAATACTTCGATGCTGCGTTCAAAACGCGCCTGCACGCGCACCTCGCGGCTTAGTCGTTTTACAGTTTCAATATTGTGGCTCACCACTTCGGGTGCTGCATCAATTACCTGTTGTAGGTTTTCCCACTTGCCTTGAAAATCCGGTATCAGTGTTTCCATCGTCACACCAGCACAATGCTTGCGAATGGCACGAATGGTTGCCGCCCACATTTTGCTGCCGCCATCTATTAAATCGTCTCTATCAACCGAAGTAATCACCACGTGCTTCAAGCCCATTTGCTTCACCGATTGGGCAACACGATGCGGCTCGGCTATGTCCACATTTTCGGGTTTGCCAGTAGCAACGTTGCAAAACATACAACTGCGGGTACACACATTGCCTAATATCATCAAAGTGGCAGTGCCTTCGCCCCAGCATTCGGTTTGGTTAGGGCAGTTGCCACTTTCGCAAATAGTGTGCAGACGATTGTCTTTGATATTCTTTTTTACTTCAGAATATTCTATGCCCGAAGGCAATTTTATTTTGAGCCAATCAGGCTTACGCAAAGGATGTATTGTTTCTGACATATTGTAACGACTGCAAATTTATGATTCTACAATTACCATAGTTTCAAAAATCTAAAAAATGTTTTTACACGCACACATTTACCCTTTACACTTTCTTGTTAAGCTACCCTCTTATAAAGCTAGCATAGAGGTTTTGTTGATACAACAAGTGCTTGGGGCGAAAGGTTAATTTGAAGGATTTTTTGGGGTGCAGAGACATTGGGGCGAAGGAACATTCCTTAAGTCAAAAAAAGGTTGGCATCTATACTGAAGCAGGCTGAGGTAAGGGGTTGCAATAAAAGCCTGAAGTTAAAACATCAAGCAATACATGACCATAGGAAGAAATTTTAAAAACGGGCTAAAGCCCGCAGGTTAGCGCAGTATATTGTGGGCTTTAGCCCACTTTTTAAACAAACATTCCTTTTGTCATTTAATCGCTAAACCGGCAACCTTCTATTTCTAAAATCAAATCTTTGCCGTAAGCCATGGCAGGCGATTGGTAACCTACTTTAAAATTATCGTTCAATACCTTTTGGGCAATCAAAGCACTTGTCAATGCAGTAAGTTTATAGCCTTCGTGTGTTGCAAGACGAGCTTCAACACTTTTGCCCGCAGCATTTTGCACCCTGCCCCAAAAGAAACTTTTTCCTTCTTCTCTTTGTTTTTCTGAAGGTCCAGGCTTTCGTTTGTCCACCTGCGCTTTTAAAAACGACTTCACAAAGCTGAACTTAAAGAACCAACGCAGATAGTTTGAGCGTTTCATTTGAGTAACCAATGTAGGCGTAACGCCCATAAACACTTCGATATTTGGAATGCCCGTGCTGCGATAAGCAGTCGAAATATCGCCCCAAGGGATGGTTGCTGCCACCGTTTTAAATGCACCGAAGTCAATTTCTTGCACTTTGTATGCAGCAGGCACTTCAATTAGCTTGCCATCTTTTCTAATCTTGCCACCTTCGTCTAAACCTTCAATCATTGTTTTGGCAGTGCCGCGACTAAAGCCACTTTTTAAACCCGCAAAGGCTAATTGCAAACTGGTTGCATCTGGCAATTTGGCTTTTAAATAGTTTGCCAAACAATCAGATGGCACTACATCAAAACCCACACCTGGAGTTACCATAATACCTGCCGCTTTGGCTTCGGCATCCTTTGCAGCGCAGCCTTCAAACACCTGATACTCTCCAGTAATATCTAAGTAGTGCGTTTTAGTTTTGATGCAGGCATCTAGCATATTTTGATAGGTATGAATAAAAGGTCCCGCAGCAAGAATCACAACTTTACATTGCGCCAACACAGCTTCTAATTGTTGAGTATTGCTCAATTCAAAGGCTTCAAAACTCAATCCAAATTTATCTGCAAGCTCCTTAAGTACAATGGCGTTTCGTCCGGCAATCAATGGTTTGATTCCTTTAGAAAGTAGCACTTCAATAATCAGTTTTCCTGTGTAACCTGTGGCTCCGTAAAGCAAAATTTGATTCTTCATTATTTCAAACATATCTGTTTTTATCAATGCAACGATAATTTTTAAATGTAATAATCATTTGGTTTAAAAATCTGTGCGTAGAATTGCATCATCAAAACAGACACAAAATAATTAAGAACAGAAATTAGTAATCATGTTGCTGAGAATAAACCCTGATAATATTGACGAGCGATTGATTTGGCAAGTGTGCAATTGTTTGCGCAAAGGTGGGGTGATTATTTATCCAACGGACACTGTTTACACCCTTGGTTGCGACCTTACACATCGCAGTGCCTACGAAAAGATTTGTAAGTTAAAAAACATCCGCCCCAACAAAGCCAACTTCTCTATTGTGTGCTACGACCTTAGCCACATCAGCGACTTTACACAAAGCCTTAAAACTCCAATTTATAAAATGATGAAGCGTGTACTTCCCGGTCCATACACTTTCATCTTGAATGGTAACAACAACCTGTCTAAGATTTACGGTTACCCAAAAAAAACAATTGGTATTCGCGTGCCTGATAATAACATTGCTCGCGCCATAGTGGATGAATTGGGCGCACCAATTCTTTCAGCCTCTATCAAAAATCAAGACACTGTTTTAGAATACATTACCGACCCCGAAGAGATTTTCCATCAATATGATGGCATTGTAGATATAGTAATTGATGGCGGTTATGGAGGCAATGTGCCTTCAGCAATTATAGATTGCACCGGAGACCAACCTGTAGTTGTGCGCGAAGGCGCGGGCAACTTGCCAGTGTTTTAGAAGCTGTTTAAATTTATCTCATTGCATTTTTATTGCTCTTTTCGGCTGCAACTTCGTTAGGGTTTTTCGACAGAAAAATTCCATTATGCCTTCAAAACCCTTCCTTGTTTCGCTCAAAAATAGCTGATAAAAAATCTTATGATACAAATCCAAACTGCTTCTTTGATTTTCGCTTCTTTGCGGCAAATCATTATTAAATGACCATCAGCGCAACTGATATTTTACAAAGTATTCCGCAAAGGTTTCGTGCCGAAAAGGCAGAGGGTTTCAATGCTATAGTTCATATTGACTTATCGGGTGCA
The DNA here is from genome assembly GCA_964552715.1 of uncultured Chitinophagaceae bacterium. GTDB lineage: Bacteria > Bacteroidota > Bacteroidia > Chitinophagales > LD1 > UBA7692. The sequence goes on from CAZKHZ010000002.1 coordinate 14,398, forward strand.
AATGCTGTTGCCTACACAATAGAAGTGGCACAAGGAAAGTGTTTGCTGCAAGAAGGTTTGCATGGCAAAGCAAGTTGTATAGTACAATGCAATACAGCGGATTATGTTGCTTTAGAAACAGGAGAACTTAATCCTCAATTGGCTTTAATGAACGGCAAAGTGAATGTAAGTAACATCGCTGAGATGCTTCAATTCGGCAAATGTTTCCGAAGGTTTGATGCTACAAAAGATAAGCCACTCAATATGGATACACAAGCCATCAGTTTCAATCAACGTCCGCCATTGTCGGGTCCGCTGAAGGGTGTAAAGATTTTAGATTTCACGCGTTTGTTGCCGGGTCCGCTGGCTACCATGTTTTTGGCACAGCAAGGTGCCGATGTTATTAAAATAGAAGACCCCGATAGCCCAGACTATATCCGTTCTTTTCAACCACAAGTGAATGGTGTATCTGCTTTTTACTTTGCGCTGAACAGCAATAAAAGAAGTCTTTCCATCAACTATTTAAGTGAAGAAGGAAAGGCGGTGATTCATCAATTGGTAAAAGATGCAGATGTATTAATAGAGCAATATCGGCCGGGTGTGATGGCAAAATTCAAGTTAGATTATGATACATTAAAGGCAATCAACCCAAGATTGATTTATGTATCTGTAACGGGCTACGGCAGCCATTCATCGCTTGCAAATGATGCCGGACATGACCTTAATTATATTGCACATTGCGGGCTGCCATATATTTCGGGCAGCAATCCTACCCTACCCGGTTTTCAAGCGGCTGATATTGCAGGCGGCACCTACATGGCGATGAACGCCATCACCACTGCATTGTATGAAAGAGAGAAAACTAATGGCAAAGGGAGTTATGTAAATATAGCCATGACCGATTGTGTGCTGCCTTTGATGGCTTTGCCTTTGGCAATGCAACAATTTAAAGATGAAAATGTAAATGCCTCCAACTTTGAGTTGGCAGGAAGCATCGCCAACTATAATATTTATGAATGTGCCGATGGAAAGTTTGTTGCCTTGGGTGCTTTGGAGCCCAAGTTCTGGAATGCCTTTTGCGAAGCAGTTGATAAACAGGAATGGAAAGAGAAGATACTTGCAGATGTGCATGCGATGCAACAGTTAAAGCAGGAAGTTGCCGCGCTCTTTAAATTAAAAAGTCAACAAGAATGGATTGCCTTTCTGCAAAACACAGATTGCTGCATCACACCTGTAAACGATTTAAAAGAAGTATGGTCTGATGAATATCTCAATGAGCAAAAGCTATTCATTGAAAATCAACATCCGTCAATGGGAAATTTTAAGACTTTGCGGCATCCACTTAAATTTGAAAGTACGAACTTCGCGCAAAACTGGGTGGCGCCAGAATTAGGAGAAGATACTGCCACCATACTAAAACAAACAGGATATAATGATGATGAAATCAAACAATTTTATGATAAAAGAATTGTCGGGTAACAAGCATAAAAGCCATTGCACTTTTTTGTTATTCCTTTTTTCTTTTTTCTTTTTTTCTGCTAATGCAGGAGATGTAAAAAAAGGCTTTAAGCTATTGAACACGGGTGTTTATGATGAAGCAATTCAGAACTTCTATGATGAATTGAAGAACGCGCCCGAAAATGTAGCAGCAAACTATGGGCTTGCAAAGGTTTTCAGCGCAAAGGACTTTCAACGCAATAACCTCGACTCTGCATTCCTTTTTGCGCAGCGTGCTTTTGTCAAAATCCCTTTAAAGCCTGATGATAAAGAGACGAAAAAATACCTTGAATTCGGGGTGCGCGATTTCACCATTCAGGAGTTGTATAATGATATTCAAAAGGAAGCTTTCGACAAAGCAAAAAAGACAAACACCACAGAGACCTACAATCATTTCGTCACCATCTTTAAAGATAACGAGTTGATTAAGCAAGCTACCGAGAAGCGCAATATACTTGCCTACGAAGCAGCGAAGAAAACCAACACCCCTGAGGCAATTAAGCAATTCATGACAGATTATCCCGAGTCTATTGAAACGGCAAAGGCTAGCTTATTGTATGAAGAGTTGCTCTACAAAACCATCACTGCCGATGGCAAAACCGAATCGTACAAAAAGTATATGGAGCAGTATCCCAAGGGTGCTTACTTCAATGAGGCTAAAACAAACTTTGAGCAAAGTGGCTTAGAAAAAACATTGAAAGAAAATACACTTGATGCTTACGTTAAGTTTGAAAAGAGCTACCCAAATCATCCGCAAATAGGAAGAGTGCAAGACAGCATTTTTGTTTTTCTTACCAAAGAAGGCGAAGCTGATTTGTTCAAACACTTCATTCGTTTTCATCCCAAGAACAGAAACATCTTTCAGGCTTGGAGAGATTTATATATTGTTGAAACGCTTCACGACACACCCGAAGAACATACTAATTTCCTTAAAACAAATCCCAACTATCCCTTCAAGAATGAAGTGGAGCAGAACTTAGAAAGATCAAAGATTGAATATAAAGTATTCAACCGCGATGATATTTCAGGATACATCAATGCTACTGACGGTGTAGAACTGCTACCGATGCAATTCACCGAAGCTAATGAGTTTGTAAATGGCTTAGCGGTGGTTACCAAAGAGGACTGTGAAAGCAAGTGCAGCTATTATTACATCAATAAAAAAGGCGATACCGCATTTGTTGGCACGTTTAATTATGCTGGCGATTTTGTTGACGGGCGCGCTGTAGTTGGTTTCGGCAATTGCGAAGAAGATTCATGCAAGTATGGTGTGATTGACAAGCGCGGCAGGTTTATTATCCCAGCAATTTATGAGGAGGTAGATGATTTAAGTAATGGTTTCTATGCTGTAGCACTCAATGAAAAATACGGTTACTTAGATAAGAAGGGAAGGCTTGCTGTTAACTTTCAATATGCTGATGCACTTGGGATAAAAGAAGGTAAGGGCGCGGTAAAAACCGATTCTGGCTGGATGTTTATTGACACCAACGGCACACAGGTGATAGATAAAAAGTTCGCGAAAACATCTTCGTTTGCAGGAGGACTTTGTGCAGTTACCGCCAACGATTCTACATGGGGCTATATCAATAATGCCGGCAACTGGACAATTCTCCCTGCCTATTCCGAAGCAGGAGATTTTGAAAATGGCTTTGCTGTAGTTGCCATTCGCGAACGCGACAAAAAGAACAAAAACATTTTTGTTTTTCAGCGTTTCAAGATTGATATTTCAGGAAAGGTTGTTGAAAAACTCACTGCTCCTGCTGTGCCAAAAACAAACCGAAAAAAGAAAAAGTAGATTGTGCGAAACCTTATGGCCGTATTCCTAACATTATTTATTCGGGCATTAAACGTTACTTTTTCTGTCAACAACTTTAGACAAAAACAGACACGATATCAGAAATTTTAATCTTACGTTTGCTACATAAAACATTGGCAAATTGATAACAGACTACAACAATAAAATTATTCAAGGCGACACGGTAGAAATCATGCGTCAACTACCAGATAACTCCTTTGACCTTGTAGTTACTTCACCACCTTACAACCTAAAAAACTCCACCGGCAATGGAATGAAAGACGGCAGAGGCGGAAAGTGGAAAAACGCAGAGTTAGTAAATGGCTACTCACACCATGACGACTGTATGCCTCACGAAGAATATGAAAAATGGCAACGAAGCTGCCTTTCTGAAATGTTTCGTTTGATAAAAGATGATGGAGCAATATTTTACAATCACAAATGGAGAGTACAAGACGGAATTTTGCAAGACCGCCATGACATTTTAAAAGAATTTCCTGTAAGACAAATCATAATATGGAAACGAAAAGGAGGAATAAATTTTAATGCAGGTTATTTCCTTCCGACTTATGAAGTCATCTACTTAATTGCAAAACCTGATTTCAAACTTGTACCAAAAGCTAACGCTTTTGGTGATGTTTGGGAGTTCAAACAGGAAATGAAAAATGACCATCCAGCACCGTTTCCAGTTGCTTTGATTGATAGAATTATTCATTCAACTTTCGCGAAAAATATTCTCGACCCATTTATGGGAAGCGGAACTACTGCAATTGCAGCACTTATAAATAATCGCAACTACACAGGTATTGAATTATCTCCTGACTATTGTGCCTTGGCTAAAGAGAGAATTGATGCTTTTCATAAACAACCACAACTAAATTTTACAACACAACATCTTCAATCATAATAGTGAAAGCAACAGAAATACTTACCGAAATACAAAATAAATGGCATAACGCTTATTGGTTTTCAAGAATGTTAATCAATAACGACAAATACATTGCTGTTGGTAAAGAGCCTAAACTTCTCTCAACAATTGCAAGCAGTTTGCGACTAATCGCAAAAGAAAGCAAAGGAAAAAATACTTTGAGTTTGCAAAAGCAAACTCTACGAAACATCATTGAAGACCGTTACAAGAAAACAACTTCAAGAGATAATCGTGTTCATAAAATGTTGTCCGAACTTGACGAAGAAATAACTACGCTTGGTGACATGGAAGTTTTCATTCTTACTTGTGAAAATATTATGCTTCCACTTCATCAAGCCATTGCAAACATTCCAAATGACGACAGAGAATTTACTCTCAACATAGCTAAAGCGTATTTAGATATTCAAGGAGAAGAAGGCCTTGCAACTGTAATAAGTTTGTGGGACGATTTAGGCGTTAAGGGTTGCTTGACAGCAGAACGAACAGAAATTGTTAGAGCATTTACAACACTTCGTGTTTTGCTCAACAAAGACAAATCAATTTCAGAAGAAGAAAGAGATATTGTTCTCACAGCATTTACTCAAGAGTTTGAAAGACGAGCAGGACAAAAGAGAAAGAAAAGAGCAGGCGGAAGTTTAGAAGATGTAACCGATTTTATTTTGGGTTACTACAAAATAAAAAGAGCAGAAGCTCCTTCACATTTCCAGGCAGACCTTGAAGTTGATAATTGGGTAAAAACAAAAGACGGTTGGCTTATTGGTATTTCTTGCAAACGAACAATTCGTGAAAGATGGAAAAATGTTAGCAGTAGCATAGAAGTTTACAGTAGATTTAAAGTGAAATATATTTTCCATGTGGTAACTTTTGACGAAGATTTATCTGATGATAAACTCACTTTACTTGGAGAGCAAAGACAAATTTTTTATCTTCCTGACAACAGCAGACGATTGAAATATGCAAGTGAGCATGTTGGACTTAAAAACTATGTGCGCCCAATTTCACAACTGATTAACGACTTGAAAAAGCACATGAAATGAACAGATAGGCATCGCACAATAATTCGGTTGCAGGGCTTCGTATGTCATTTCTCAAAAGGTTAAATATTTATGCTTCATATTGAAGTTAAGGGGTAATAATCCCGCACTGCTTGTATCCAAGAACCAATTAATAAAATCTACTCCCTTTTTCCATAGCCTTTCGGCAATGTACAATTCATTACTTTCGCCATCTTGTTTCAAGGCAATAAACACTTATCTGTTTCGTTTATTACATTCATTTTTTACCGCATGAAATTTTTTACAGTTTTTATACTTAGTATTTTGTGTCTGGGTCTATTTGCTCAGGATGTTTTGTTGCCGCTGCTTTCAAACCCGGCATTGCGCTACAAACCGCAACCTAAAATCAACAACATTGCTGCATCGCGCTATGATGTAACGGGTACTTTGTTGGTAGAAAGCAATACACTTCCATTGCCTTTCTTAGATGATTTTTCAAGCGACAGAACTCGCAAGTACGACTTTCCGCAAAACTATATTTTCGATTCAATTATCAACGCTACAGGACCATGTATGAATGCTAATTTGGTTACAACCATTCAAGCAAGATTTCATTCACAACAAAGTTGGAATTATACTTACAACACTATCTTGCAGCGAATAGACTCCACACAAAAAGCTCCAGTAGTCTTTAATTATTTCTCTTCTACAGGTCCGTTGTGTTTAAACGCTCCGCCTAATAATTTTCAATTCTATCCTGAATATTACACTTATACTTTCAACACCCAAACGGGCAACAAAATTGATTCGCAATTAGTAGTAAACGACACTATCAATCGCGATACTTTGATTGAGTACGCGCCAAAAATCTACAAAGCAAAACTGGCTGATGAGTGGCTTTGGATAGATAACTACGCTTTTGTCAACAACACCTATCCCATCTTCCCTCCTACTATTGGCGTGGCTACCTTAGATGGCTTGAATGAAAACGGCAGACCTTATGACCCATTTATCAGCCCAAACGCTTACGGTCGTGCGGACAGGCTTACATCAAAACCCCTTAACCTCAGCGGTTTAGGCGAGGCAGATTCTTTGTACCTCAGTTTCTTTTACCAACCTATGGGCTTGGGCGATTATCCAAACGCTATAGACTCATTGATTCTTGAGTTTAGAAATGAATATACCGGAGCTTGGGAATTGGTGTGGCGCAGACGAGGTTTTGCTGCCGCCCCAAAAGATGCCGCGCTCGACTTTAAGCAGGTGATGATTTCTTTTCCAAAGAAGGTTGTTCCTGTAACCAACTATTTCTACGATGGTTTTCAATTTCGTTTTCGCAACAAGGGTTCTATTAATGGCAACAACGACCATTGGCATATTGACTATGTGAAACTTGATAAGAACAGAAGCATCAACGACACCCTCATCAACGACATTGCTTTCATCAATCCTTTTTCTACTGTGCTGGATAACTATTACACCATGCCTGCCGACCAATACCTCGGGGTAAATGATTTGAGCGATACCATAAACCTATATGTGCGCAACCTCAATCACTTCAATAACAATGCGCCCGCTACCAACTTTCAGGGTTTTGTAAACGAAACTTTCCCTGCTGCATCTGTTGTTTTCACTGCTCCACTTCAAACCTTCAACGCGGGTTATTCAAACACTATAACTATCAATCCTAAAACGGATTTCACCCTGCCCGCCACCCTTGGCAACACCGATAGCGTGTCTATTTTCCTTAAAGAATGGATTAGCCCCAATGATATTCTGCCTTCAAACGATACAGTTAGTGCAACACAAATATTTTATAACGAATTGGCGTATGATGATGGTACGGCTGAAAAAACTTACGGCATCATTGGTGATATAAACAAGGTGAAGAAAATTGGTTACGAGTTCATCCTTAATAAGCCCGACACGCTATCGGGTTTCAAAGTGCTGTTCACCAACATTGATGCGAACGTCAACAATCTGGTGTTTCAGTTTAGCGTTTGGGATTCTATTGAGTTAAATAAATATGTGCCAGTTGTGCCAATTTGGTCATCGTCCAACATGACGCCCAAATACATTGACTCTGTGAACGGCTTTGCGGTGTTTAGAATGGATACTCAATTATTACTTAGCGGCAAATTCTACTTTGGTTGGACGCAAACAGACGATAGGAATCTTCAGATTGGTTATGACAGAAACAGCCCGCGCGGCTGCGACCACATCTACTTCTTTACCGAACAGACATGGAAAAAGTCAAATATTTGCGCTACGCTTCCCGGCTCGCCAATGATTCATTTGCTTTTTGGCGATACCAATAAAATCAAGCCTACGGCAATCAACGACCTGCGCAAAGAGGCTTTAACCGTTAATGTGTTTCCAAATCCTGCGCAAAATGTGCTGAACTTTGAATTGCAAGACCAGCCTGCCAACTATCAAATTGCAGTGTATGACCTGATGGGCAGACAAAGAATCATCGAAACGCTGCGCAACAATTCCCTGTCGCTTAGCAATATAGAAAGCGGCATGTATTTTGTTGCCATTCGCCACCTGCCTAGCAACAGAACTGTGGTGAAAAAGGTGATGAAGCTGTAAGGCGCAGTTTGGGCAATTACTCGGTCTGACCTTGGTCAGACGAAAAAGTAGCAGTTAACTAAGCTCGAATGTAATAACACATAGGCATTAAGGTTGCCCCCCAACCGGCAAAAAAAACCACGCATGTGCCGCCTTAAATTGCGATAGGATTTAATCTTAAGCAAAATAAAAAACCTGTTTACTCATAAATAATTGATAATATAATTGTTAAAAGTTAACAGAAAGATGATTTCGCAGACAAAATATTCAGTTTGTAGCGTGGCAGATTCATTCTGCCATGCGGCAGATTCATTCTGCCATGCGGCAGATTCATTC
>CAZKHZ010000002.1:22595-45557 GCA_964552715.1 uncultured Chitinophagaceae bacterium
GGCAGATTCATTCTGCCATGCGGCAGATTCATTCTGCCATGCGGCAGATTCATTCTGCCATGCGGCAGATTCATTCTGCCATGGGGTAGATTCGTTCTGCCATGGGGCAAACTCCGTTAGCCATACTCCAAATAGGATTAAAATCAAGCTAGGCGGAACTTATATACACGCCTATTTAGCTAAATTTGTCTCTCTGTCTCGTTTCGCATTTTACGAGCAGCTCGTTCTAAAACGTAAACCCAATCTGCAAGGTGTAGGTGCGGTAGTTTTTAAAGCTACGCACTACATAATCTTGATCTTTTTGGTAGTGGCGATTTTGATTGTTCAACTGCTGCAATTTGGCATTGGGGTCATCTGAATTATTAACCGCCTCGGCATCTTTAGCCGTCAATTGATTTTGGTAGAAGATGGTAGGCTTGGCAATCAAATCGCTGAAAGTAAGGCGAATGATGCCGCGTTCTTTCCAAAACTTTTGGCTCAATTGTAAATCTAACAGCGGGCGAAAATGCTCGTACCAAGCTGGGTTGCCAGTGATGCCCGTCATACTCAATCTTTCGCCAACCTGATTGTATAGGATGGTTGCGCCAAAGCCAATCTTAGGGTGCTGATAGCCCAAACCTAGATTGATAATATATGGCGACTGCCCCATCATTGGGCGTTTTAACTCATCGGCAGCAAGGTTCTTTACATTGTTCAAATCCACTTGACTGTAGATGTAAGAAAGGTTAGCCGTAAAGGTGATGTCCTCCAACTTTTTAGAAATAAAATCGAAGTTCTTGCGCACTTCCACTTCCAAACCTACCAGGTTTGCTTTGCTGGCATTAGAGTAAGCATAAATATCTACCCCACCACCCGATTGTGCAGCTAGTTCGATTGTGTTTTGAAAGCGTTTGTAAAACAAACTTGCGTTAATCGCCTGACCTTTTCCAAGAAACCATTCATAACGCAAATCGGCATTGTGTACAAAAGTTTGCAACAAGTTTGGATTGCCCACTAGTTCGTATTCTGTCAAGAAATCGTAGTAGCGAAAAGGCGAACACTCTCTAAACTCGGGGCGGCTCATGCTTTGTGAATATGAAGCGCGGAAGTTCATCGCATCGTTCAACTTAAATATAAAATTGATAGAAGGCAACACTGGAAACTTTACAGAAACCTTGCCGTTGGTGTCGGCACTGTAAACGCCAGAGTAATAGTTCTTTTTGTAGGTAGTATCCACATATTTTCCTATCAAAATAGGATTATTTTGCTCGTCTAATCCAAGAAATTCCGTTTCTATTTTGTTGGCAGAAGTAAGGTTTTGTGTAAAGTATTCAAACCTAAAACCCCACACCATCTTGAACCAAGTGCTCACATTGTTTTCCATCATAGCATAAGCTGCATAAGTATTGGAATTAGCTTTGTATTGGTCTTGCGGAAAAGCAACCTGCTCGAAGCGCAGCGCGCCTTTATCAAAATTACCTGGGTTAATAATTTGCTCTATTGGCAGGGCGCGTGTAGAGTCTGAAAGAAATACCCTGCGCACGAATAGATTTCTCGCTTCAAAGTCTCTGCTTCTGTTTTGAAAAAATCCACCAACCTTAACGTTCTGCTTAGCACCATTAATGCGAAAAGGCACACCCACTTCTGCTCCGGCATTGTATGTAACTTCGTTCAGCTTACTGTGAAACATCGCGCCATATTTTGGGTCGCTTCCTGTTTGTGGCAAGTTCAATAAAAAAGGTTCATCGGGCGAATTGGTTCTTCTGTCATAAGAATATCTTTTGGTAGCTGGCTGGTCGCGGTTCATCAAAACCACACCGCCATTCCATTTTAGTTTTACCTCACCTGACCCAATAGTGTGGTCGCCCAAAAGGTTAGATGAAAACACACGCGCGCTTGTAAATTCAAGATTGGTACGCTTCAAATCTACATCGCTGAAATAGCTGGTTCCTTCGCGCAAAACTGTGTTGTCGTCTGAATTAATGGTATATATATTCTTCCACGAAATGCGGTGTCTGTTTTTGATAACTGCACTAACGTTTGCCAACACAGCAGCCGTTACGGAGTTGTTATAAGTCTCGTCCTTGAAATTCAAATAAGGCGAGCCATCGCCATCAATTCTGTCGCGTGTGCCTTCGGTGTAGCGCAGTGTGTTAGAATAAGTAAGCGCAACAATACCCCCTAATTGGAAATCCTTTTTGCGATAAGCATAGCCACCGCTCATTTGTATGCTTTGTCCAGGATATGCTATACTTTGTCTTGTAGGTGCCCAGCTTTGGTTCACCGCCTTTTTGCCGTAGGCATTCTTAACGCTGTCGCTTGTTTTAAATTGAAAATCTAAGATAGAAGGAAAGTTTTCGGGCAGGGGGCGACTTGTCTTGTCAAAGCCCAACCAGTCGGTTTTGCTACCAGCATAGTTATTGTATGGCTTAAAAGTAGTTTGCTCTGTAAAACTAATACCATAATTTACGGTGAAAAAGCTCTTCTCTGGAATATCGCGCGTGTTCAACTGAATCAATCCCCCCGACCATTCGCTTGGCAAATCGGGTTGCCCTGTTTTCATAATCAAAATATTATCCAAAACATTGGTAGGGAAAATATCAAACGCGAAAGACTTACGGTCAGGCTCGGTGCTTGGCAAAATAACATTGTTCAACATTGCCATATTGTACCTGTCGGCTAGCCCACGAATGATGGCAAACTTTCCATCCTGAATGGTTGCGCCACTCACCCTGCGCAGTGCATCGCTACTGCTGCGGTCGGGGCTGCGTTTAATATCCTCACTAGAAATACCGCTTTGAATCACGGTACTATTTTTCTGCATAATATAAATTGCACTCTGCGTTTCGCGTCTTGCTTCAGCCACTACTACAATCTCGTTCAAGTTGGTACTTTCTTCCTGTAGCGAAACGTTTAAGGGAGCCACCTGCCCCGCAACAACTTTAATTCCTTTGAAGATATTTTGCTTATAACCCATGTATTTCACCACCACGTTATGCGTACCTACGGGCACGTTGGTGATAACAAAATTGCCATCTAAATCGCTTACCGCTCCAATTGGAGGAGTAGTGTTTTCGATTATAGCGGCAACACCAATTAGGGTTTCGCCTGATTTACTGTCAACTATTTTACCCGAGATAGTTCCTTTTTGAGCAAAGGCTGTAAATGATAAAAAGATTAGTAGTGTAAAAATCGCGCTTTTCATCTGCTGTTTGATTTGTGAGCGCGAAAGTATATTAACAATAAAACGACATTATGAACTCAAAGTTAAGTAAAGGTTAAGGATGAAAGTGATTGGCACTTATCCACCCACTTTCCACCATAATTATAAACTAAACCTTATGAGAAAGTTAAATGTTGGAAAAACTGCAAAGCAGAATACAACTAAGCATCATTGAGTATATATTCGTTTTCGGTGAAAAAATTCTATATAAATATATGCATGCTTTTTCTAGCTGCAAATACAATTGTGGCACAAGAGGCAAATGAACCAAGGTTGATTCAATTCAGCGGATTAGTAATGACAGCCGACAGCTTGGTGGCTGTGCCTTTTGTAAATATTACTTTAAAGAACAGAACTCGTGGCACATCTGCTAACAGCGAGGGCTATTTTTCCTTTGCTGCCCACGAGGGTGACACCCTTTTCTTTAGCCACATCGGCTACAGCACAGCGGCTTACATCATTCCCTCAAATTTGGAAACAGAGAAGTATTCAGTGATTCAATTGATGAGCCGCTCAGCATACTACCTCAAGCCAACTATTATCTATCCTTGGGGTAGTCGCGATGCATTCCGTCAGGCATTTTTAGATTTAAAAGCACCAAACGATTTAGAAGAACTTGCCCGCCAAAACTTAGAACGTGAGAAACTAATTGCCGCAGCAAGAGAAATGGAGCTTAGCGGTGATGAAGCCACAAAACGCGCTATGCAAACACGGGCTGTCAATTATTCTTACAAAGGACAACTTCCTCCTCAAAACATCTTCAACCCACTTGCTTGGGCAGAATTTATTCGCGCTTGGAAACGTGGTGATTTCAAGAAAAAGGAATAATATTAACTTATAACTTTGCAAAATAGTTGTGCTATGCAAAAATGAAGCATCAACCATAAAATACGCAATTTAATTTGTATAAAAAAAGGCTGTTTATCAATTGATAAACAGCCTTTTCAAATTATCAGCAATCAAGCTTACCCTTTGAACAAAGATTGAAGTTTCATAGCAACACCCATGTCGCCTTTCACTTTAATCTTGCCACCCATGAAAGCATTCATAGGATTCAAGGTTCCGGCAATCATTGCCTCTAGGTCTTCCATTGCTACGTTGATAGTGCAGTCTGCATCCTTATCATCGGAAGTTACCGTGTTGGATGCACCCATGCCGTCAATGAAAATTTTGTTTTCGCCAAAATCGAATTTTAGCGTTTTGCCCAATACTGGGGCTACTGATGCGCTAGCTTGCAAGGTTGCAAGGATTGTTTCAAATGCCATTGTTTTACCGTTTTTATTGTTTAATGATTGATTAGCTACATTACTATTGGATGTATGCACTTCTTCCTGCTCATTTGATTTTGCATAGTTAATAGTCAAACCTGAATTTTTATACTGCTTGTCATCAATCACCATCTTGGCAATTATTTCGCGCATAATTTCGGTTGAACCGCCACCAATGGTAAGGATACGACTATCGCGAAACATACGCGCCATTTTGTATTCTTCCATGTAACCATAGCCACCAAAATTTTGCAAACACTGATACGCCACTTTATCGCTCAATTCTGTTGCCATCAACTTTGCGATAGAACTTTCTTTTACTGCATACTCACCATCGTTGTGCAGGCGGCAGCAGTGATAGCTGTAATACTTCACTGTTTCTACTTCGGCAACCAACTGTGCCATGCGATGGCGCAACACCTGAAACTTATTGATGGAACGACCAAAAGCTTGCCGTTCGCTCATGTACTGCAAGGTATATTCAATAGCAGAATCGCAGCCTGCAATTGCACCCACCGCACCAATCAAACGCTCTAATTGCAAACCGCCCATCAGGTATATAAAACCTTGCCCCTCCTCTCCTATCAGATTCTCGGCAGGAACTTTTACATTGTCAAAAAACAACTCAGCAGTATCCGAAGCATGCCAGCCGAGCTTCTTTAATTTCTTTGCCGAAACACCAGGCGCATTTCTGTCAATCACAATTAATGAAACGCCATCAAAACCTTTTGAAGGGTCGGTTTTTACAACAGTTACAATGTAATCGCCATAAACTGCATTGGTGATAAAAGTTTTAGAACCGTTTACAATGTAAAAATCGCCTTCGCGAATCGCTTTGGTTTTGATGTTTGCCACATCGCTGCCAGCGCCTGGCTCGGTGATGCCAATTGAGCTTACAAACTCACCTTTGATGGTAGGCACTAAATACTTCTGTTTCAAAAACTCCGAGCCATGCTTATAAATATAAGTAGAGCTCATATATTGAATTACTGAAGGCGTAACGGCAAAACCACCACTGAATAGTTTTGATATTTCTTCGCTGAAAACAACCGAATACCAAAAGTCAACATTCTGTCCACCGTATTCTTCAGAATAGTTTAGACCCATGTAACCCATATCGCCAAACTTTTTCCAAATCTCTTTAGGTATTCTTTGTTTCTCCTCCCATTCGTCAATATGTGGAACAACCTCTTTTTGTAAAAACTCTTTCAAACCCTGACGGAAGAGTTCGTGCTCTTCGGTGAAATAATAATTCTTCATTTTTTTTATCTGTGAAAACAAACGTAAACGATTTTTTTGATTCGCAACTTATTAGTGAAGTTGTTTATTATTGGTTTTACTGTTTTAGGAATAATAGAATGTTGGAAGATATGGAAGTACGAAACTGAACCCATTCCAACATTCCATTCTTAAAAACATTCATGGTGAGATAATTACAATTAAGCACATTCAATATTCTAACAATTTACGTAAACCAGCTCTGATAAAAATCATTTCCACTTTACTTTTATTTGCTTCATTTGGCGAATACAATGATAAATTCAACACTTGGCGAAATTGCATTTCGCTCACTATTTGATTACGCTACCATTGGTATGCTGGTGGTGAACAGGGAAAGTAAAATTCTGCTTGCCAATAATTTTGCGTTAAATACTTTCGGCTACACTGCCGAAGAACTTTTGGATAAATCGGTAGACCTTTTGGTTCCCAACAGATTTCATGGTTCGCACCCTAAACAAAGAGAAGATTATCACAATAATCCGCAAAGCCGCCCAATGGGTGCAGGCAGAGATTTATTTGCTATAAAAAAAAGTGGAGAAGAATTTCCGGTTGAGTTGAGTTTAAGTCATTTTAAAAAAGGTGAAGCAACCTTTGTGATAGTTTTTGTGATAGACATCACGGTGCGCAAAAAGAGTGAATCTGAAATAAGTTTGCAGCAGCAAGAGCGCGTAAGAATGTCGGATGAGTTGAAAAAGCTGAACGAGCAGTTGGAGCAAAAGGTAGAAGACCGCACGGTGATGCTCCGCGAAACTTTAAAGCAATTAGAGAATTCTCGCGATGAACTGGCTACGGCTTTTGAGAAGGAAAAAGAACTGGGCGATTTAAAGACTCGCTTTGTGAGTATGGCTTCGCATGAATTCAGAACACCACTTAGCACTATCAACTCCTCGGCTGCATTGCTTAGCCGCTACACCAAACAAGAAGACCAAGAAAAAAGAAATAAACACATTCAACGCATTCAAGAGCAGGTAAAACACATGAACTCTATGCTAGAGGATTTGCTTTCGTTGGGCAAACTAGAAGAAGGTTTGATTGAAGCCCGCGCTTCAGAATTTAATGCCTGCGACTGGATGAAAGAGTTGGTTGCCGAAATGCAGGAGAATACTTCCAATCACACAATTGAAGTGGTGAGAGCAGGTGGCGAGTTGTTTTGTACAGATAAAAAACTATTGAGAAATGTATTGATAAACTTAATCTCGAATGCTGTAAAATTTTCGCCACAAAACACTACTGTGCAAGTAAGGTGTAATGTGCAACAAGAAACCTGGCATCTGGAGGTAAAAGACAGTGGCATTGGTATTTCGGAAGAAGATGCGCAACATTTGTTTGAAAGATTCTTTCGTGCCAAAAACGCTTCTAACATTCAGGGCACAGGCTTGGGTTTACACATTGTAGCTAAATATTTAGAACTACTGAAAGGGACTATCCTTTTAGATAGTAAACTAAATGAAGGAACCACAGTAAGCATTGAGCTACCGCGCTTAAATCCATTTGATTTTACAGTGTAATTATGTTGTTAAGCTGCTACCAAAATGAATTAACAGAAGCCGGTTGTGACGAAGCTGGCAGGGGCTGTTTGGCGGGACCGGTGGTGGCGGCTGCGGTGATTTTTCCAAAAGATTACAAACACAAACTTCTGAACGATTCCAAGCAACTTTCAAAAGCTATGCGCAATCAATTGCGCGAAGAAATAAAACGTGATGCCATTGCTTATGCAGTCGCGTCTTCGGATGTGCAAACCATTGACAGTATTAATATTCTGAATGCCTCGTTTCGCGCAATGCACAAGGCTTTGGAGCGGTTAAAAACTAAACCGCAATTTATTATTGTAGATGGCAATCGCTTTCCTGCATTCAAAAAGATACCATACAAGACTATTGTGAAAGGCGATACAAAATACTTGAGCATTGCGGCAGCTTCTATACTTGCAAAAACAGAAAGAGATGATTTTATGGATGCCATCCACTACGAATTTCCCATTTACAATTGGGCGAAAAATAAAGGCTATGGCACTGCCGAACATCGCAAAGCGGTTATTGAAATTGGGCAGTGTATGCACCATCGCAAGAGCTTTGTGCTGAAAGAAATGCTGCCCAAGTTGTTTTAATTTAACATCAGTCTCGTTGTTGCTTTTCCTGTATCGGTTTCGGCAATCACGGCATAAATATATTTGGGAATCTACTGGGTATTTTTCCATTTGAGTTTAAAACCGATGTTTCAATCAAAGGTGCATTTAAAATGATATGCTTAATAAAAAATAGAAGGATCTAGATGCCTATTGATTCATAAACTTCAGAGTAAAGTTTCACCCCTTTTTCAAGCGAATAAAATTGAATCGCAGACTCGCGAATTTGTTGATTTGGAAAGTTTAGCTTTTGCAATAATTCATCCACAGCCTTTTGGTAATCAACATTGGTGAAATTGTTTACCACCACACCGCAATTAGTCTCCCGAACAATTTCATCTACATCACCCACGCCTTTATTGCAGATGTGCAAAATGCCCATGCCCATCAACTCACCCTGTTTAGTTGGCGAAGATGCTTGCTTTGAAAAAACTGGTTTGATAAAGAAAATACCTGCATCAGAAATCGAAAGATAAGCCGGAACTAAAGTATGCGGTGACGAAACAATTCGGATAGCTGCTTCATCAATGTCTCTCTCCTGTATCTTGGTTAAAATAAAAGCAGGCGATTCGTTAGTGATAAAGAGAAACTTCGCATCTGACTGTACCGCTAATAAAATTTTAAAAAAGTCGAGCATTTCATCAAGCATATACCAAGTGCCAATGCTACCCAAATAGCTTAATACAAAATCGCTTTCAGCAAGCTGAAGCTGAGTTCTAAGTTGTATTTTCTGTTGTTCACTAACTTTGTTAGAATCAAAAACATCTAAATCAGCACAACAAGGAATTACCTGAATTGGTATAGGCTGAGCAGGTATGTTTTTCCATGAATGAATGATTTTTTTGCCTGCTTGTGTAAGACTAATAACATAATCTGCTTCGCTAAAAAAAGCCAATTCTTTGCGCTTGAAAAAGCGATACACAAATCCATAAACAGGATGCGATTTATCCCATAGTCCTCCATCCACTCTTTCATCTGCATAAAAGCCGCGCATATCAAACACAAACTTCACATCGTGTTTTCTTTTGAATGTTAAACCAACCAATGCAGTGATGTAACTGCGGCAATGAATGATTTGAAATCTATCTTTTAAAGATACTTGCCGCACCACTTTACTTAGTTTCCAAACATCATAAATAGTAGAAAGCACAGGCGGCTTTTTGGTGTAGTTTAATGGCATCCAATTGATACCAGAAGCTTTGCAGCGTTGCTCAATAATTGATTTGCTCTTTTCAAATCGTTCCTGTTTTTCAAAACTGATTAGCGTGAAACGATAACCCAAGGCAGATAAGCCTTCAAGATAAGCAAGCACTTGGCTTTGCCCAAGCGGATCCGTCATGCCATCATACGAAAGATAGAGAACATGCTTACTATTTGTTTGCATAATCTTTTATCCATTTGTGTAAAAGCGCTAGGGCAAAAAGACGATTATATAAAAAGGTTTCGCCAGCCGCAAATCGCTGCTTCAGTTGCTTCACATACTTCAACTTTACAACTTTTGCTTCAAGGATATTTTCATCACTTAACCAATCCGTAATCATGTAACTCAATTCTCCCTTCATCCATTTTGCCAGCGGAATAGCAAAGCCCCATTTAGGACGATCGAACATTGCTCGCGGCACATAATCGTACAACACTTCTTTCAAAAGATGTTTTGCCACTCCATTCTTCACCTTCAAGTTTTCGTGCACATTTAGTGCAAATTCTACAACACGATAATCTAAAAAAGGTGTGCGCGCTTCTAATGAATACTGCATGGTTGCTCTATCCACTTTCACCAACAAATCATCTTTCAAATAATAGCGCAAGTCAAACAATGCTTGACCTTCTGCAGGCGAAAGTTTTCTGGCAGTTTTTACATCTTCTTTCATCAACACAACACCTTCAATTTCGGCAAGCAACAAATCATCTAATTCTTGCTCACTGAAAAAGTATTGTTCCTGAGAAAAGATATGACTCTTTAAATGTGCTTCACTTTTGTAATCAATAACACGTGCACCGCGTTTCAAAGTATTGTTACTCATTGAAAGAAAGCCAGCAATTGGTTTGCGAAGTATTTTCACAAAAGGATTGCTCAAACGTTTTGCCCAGGTATAAGCACCATAGCCATGAAAAAGTTCATCACCGCCATCACCTGTTAGCACCATAGTTACATGCTGCCTTGCCAACTTGCTCACCAACATAGTTGGCAATGCAGATGAATCGGCATAAGGCTCATCATAAGCTGTGAAAATTTTATCAGTGAGTTCTAAAGCATCGTTCTCGCTTACAATAAACTCGGTGTGTTGCGTGCCTAAGTGTTGCGAAACCTGTTTTGCAAACTTTGCTTCGTTGTGTGTAGCCTCCTTAAAGCCAATTGAAAATGTCTTTACAGGAACATCACTATTGCGCTGCGCCAAAGCAGTAACCAAACTTGAATCAATGCCTCCACTCAAAAAAGTGCCAAAAGGTACATCGCTTATCATACGGTACTTTACAGACGAAAGCATCAAATCATTCAACTGCTTTTTTGCAGCATCAAAATCATTGATAGTATTTGTTGTCACTTTAGTTTCAGGCTTCCAATAAGGTGTAATTTCAGCAACACCATTTTTTACAACTGCAAAACTACCTGCCGGCAGTTTATAAATATTGGTATAAATACTATGCGGCTCGGGTACATAACCGAGGTAAAGGAAATTGTAAATAGCTGGCTTACTGATTTTAATATGCTGCTTTACAAAAGCACTCTGTAGCAAACTTTTCAATTCAGAACCAAAAACAAAAGTTGTTCCGTGATGAAAGAAATTTAAGGGCTTCACACCCAATCTATCTCGAAACAGATAAAGCAAATCTTCTTGAATATCATAAATGGCAACAGCAAACATGCCGTTAAATCGTTCAACAGCTTTAAAGCCTTCTAATGCAAATGCTTCTAAAATAACTTCAGAATCGGAGTGTGTTTTGCACTGTATCTTTAAGTCGTTTGCAATTTCCTGAAAGTTAAAAACCTCACCATTAAACACCATCACATATCTGCCATTGTGCGAATACATTGGCTGATTGGCTGCGTTACTTAAATCAATGATGCTTAACCTGCGATGACCAAGACCAACAGATGCTTTATCATTTGAATAAAAACCTGAAGCATCAGGTCCGCGATGCTGCATAGAGTTAGTCATCAACTTCAACTCATCAGTAGAAATGTTATTAGAGATAGAAAAAAAGCCAGCTATTCCACACATCAGTTATTAGTTATTTTCTGTTTCAACAAGTCTGCAAAAATCAACGCCTGTTTCTTTCGGCTGAAAAATTCATAGTTTATAGGAGAAGGGAATTCTCTCTTTTCAACATAAAAGTTTTGATAAATAAATTGAAGATGATTTGATACGTCAGCAGCCGAAGAAGCAAAAAAACCCGTTTCGCACTGATTTAAAATATCGCTCAAAACTCCTTTATCATTTTTCACTAATAAAATAGGACGCTGCAATGCAATGTAGTCAAACACCTTTGCGTTCAGCCAGTTTGCTCCTTCATTTGAAAGTAAAAGTAAAGCACTGGCCTGTTTTAGTTTCTTCATTACTTCCAAGTACGAAAAACGCTCTGTAATAACTATCAAGTTTTTTAATGATGCATCGTAGTTTAATATCCTGCTAGTCATGTCATCATAGAAAGAGATTCCATAAAAAATAACTTTCACCTTACTACTATCCACCTTATCTAAAAACAACTTAAATCCATCTAAAAACATTTCGAGTTGTTGATGCTCATACAGGATTCCTGCATAGGCTATTTCAAATACATCATGTTTAAATGCATCCTCGCTTGTGTTTACATCCTCAATCTTCTCTAGAACATCAGCGTTGTAACCATTGTAAACGACTTCAACATTTTTGTTTGGATGAATTATCTCTAAAAGAGCTTTGTAAGATGGAGATGGTGTTGTAATAAAACTTGCGCTGCTAACTAGCTTCTGCTCAACAATCCTAAACATCTTATTAAGAAGCGTATTAATGACTCTACCATTGCTAAGTAAAGGAGAGGCTGACCAACAATCACGAAAATCAGCAACCCAAGGTATTTTGTGTTTACTTGATAGTTTGTGTGCATGTTTAAACAAAATGAACGGCTCGCCTGTAGCTATAATAACATCCACTTTATTATTGCTTAAAAACTCATCTGCTGCAAAGAATATTTGTGATGTATCATCTATTTTAAATGACAAAAACTTGCCAATTGAAAACAAGAGAGATAGGATTTTTCTTAGAAAAACAAATTGTCTAAGTCCGTATTTTAAGATGATTTTATCTCTATAATTTGGTTGAAACGGAACCCTGATAACCCGAGCAAGTTTACTAAGCTCAGTAATTTCAATGGTTTGGTTGGTTGATGGCTTGATATAATCTACGGAGGTTTTGATGTTATCGTCCCATTGTCTTGTAACAACCGTAGTATCAATACCTAATTCCGGAAAATGTCTTAGCCAACTCTCCGGACGCTGCGCTCCAATAGAAACATAAGGTGAAAAATCATAAGCCAAAATTAAAACCCTTTGCAATGCGATGAGCTATCTTATTTTAGGCGGCAAATATGTCTAATAAAACGCTGTTTTTTTTTACTTCATCATTCCCTTATGGAAAAGAAGAGGCTTTTATAGAAGCTGAGTTTCCATTTCTTACTAAATCGTTTGATAGAATTCACATCATATCTAATAGTCCTGCTTTGAGTGAGGCAAGACAAATTAACGAAAATATTGTAGTGCATCACCTGCCTTACAACACCACAAGAAATGAGAAAATAAGTGGCATTATAAGTATAGATTGGTTGGAAATTTTAAGTGAAACTAAACGTTTCTCAAGCAGCGTTAATCCTTTTAAAATTATTCAGTCATGCTTTAGTGCATACTCTAAAGCACTTAGCACATCTAAGTATATTTCAGTGTTGATTGAACGCGAAAAAATAGACATAAGCAATGCCGTGTTTTATTCCTATTGGCTTAACAATATGGCGTTGGGTTTGTGTTTGTTTAAAAACAAGCACCCTAAAGCAAAGATTGTTTCAAGGGCGCACGGCTGGGACGTTTATTTTGAAAGGCATGTTCCGCCCTATCTGCCATTCAGAAAGTTTTTGTTTGATTCGTTAGATACTTGTTATGCCATATCGCAAAACGGTCAGGATTATCTTAGAAAGTTCACCCTAGTAAAAGATAAAATTCAGATTTCGCGGCTTGGAACTATTAAGCGAGAACAAGCTGCGTTAAAGTCCTGCGGTAAATTTCACATTGTAAGTTGCTCAAGTATAATACCATTAAAAAGAGTGCACTTAATTATTGAAGCATTATCGTGTTTGAAAGATAGGCAAATTATTTGGCGGCATTTTGGTGGGGGTGTACTTGCAGATGAGATAAAGTCTTTAGCAGTTCAAAAGCTTTCGTCAAACGCTGTTGAGTTTGAATTTGTGGGGCAAGTAAATAATGCACAAATACATGATTTCTATTCAAACAATAAAGTTGATTTATTCATAAATGTAAGTGAGTTTGAAGGCTTGCCAGTATCTATTATGGAAGCCCTTAGCTACTCAATTCCCGTTATTGCTACGAATGTTGGTGGTATTAGCGAAATCGTAAAAAACGATTTCAATGGGTTGCTGCTCTCTGCCAATCCATCACCTGAAGAAGTGGCGAGTGCAATCTCAAAGTTTATAAATCTGAGTGCTGAGGCGAAAGAGAAATTCAATCAAAACGCCTACGAATTTTGGAATACAAACTACAATGCCGAAAACAATTACAAGGACTTTACCGAGCAATTATTAAATCTATAATTACACAATTAATACAGGACACTTCACCTTGTGACGTACCTCTGTAATTGTTTCACCATAAAGCAAATCATAGAATGTATTGTGCCCGTGGCTGCCCAAAACGAGCATTTCAAGTTCCAATGTTTCTGCAAGATTTGGGATGGAATTTCCGGGATTACCAAAGCCTAGTTGCGTTTCCACTTTATATCCCTGAGCCTTCAAATCTGCGGCATACAATTGAAGCTGTTTCCAGTCTTCCGATGTTTCATAATCATTGATTTCTATACCCACTAAGCGCGCACCTGCACTTTCGGTAACGTGAATTAAAATATATTCCGAGAAGGATTTGCCCTGTGCAATGCCATGTTCTATGGCTTTTATATCACTGCCCGAAAAGTCAACACAGATGCCGATTCGGGTATAAACTTTACCTTTTATAATAGGAAGATTTGCAGCCGTTCCATGCGGCAATGTTTGGTTATTGGTAGATTTTTTGAGGATGTAAGGCGACACAATGATGTACAACAACAGAAAAGCCGATGCAGCGATAGCAGGCAAAATGAAAACATAATAAATCCATTGTTGCGGCAACAGTGCCTTCCATTCTGCAACGGTTTCAATCACCAACTGAAAGTTCAAACCAATAATAATGGCTGCGGCAATCCATGCAAACACTTTGGTTATAGTAGAAATGGCAAACACGCCCATTTTGGCTTTATCGCTTACAAAATATATCAGCGGAATCACCGCAAAGCCCAACTGTAAACTCAACAGCACTTGACTAAAAATCAGCATATCGCCCACTTTTTCTTCACCCAAAAAATATATCACCAACATGGCAGGCACTACTGCAATCAAGCGCGTAATCAGCCTGCGCAACCACGGTGCAATGCGCAAATCCAAGTAGCCTTCCATCACAATTTGCCCGGCAAGTGTGCCTGTTATCGTAGAGCTTTGCCCAGCAGCAATCAAGGCGATGGCAAACAACATTGGCGCGAGCTTTTCTCCAAGCAAGGGTTCCAACATGCGATACGCATCTTGTATTTCAACAATATCGTGATAGCCTTTTTTGTAGAACACTGTTGCGGCTAAAATTAGAATGGCTGCATTCACAAAAAAAGCAGCGTTTAGTGCAATGGCTGAGTCAATAATATTATACTTAATAGCCTGTCGCATTCCCGCCTCATCTCTTTTGTTTCTGCGGGTTTGCACCAACGATGAATGCAAGTATAAATTATGTGGCATCACCGTTGCGCCAATAATGCCAATGGCAATATACAGCGCGCCTTTATCTTTTAAAGAGGGTAAAAAGCCCGATGCCACATCGCCCAAATTCGGCTTAGCAAAATACAACTCGGCAAAGAACGAAAGGCTAATGATAGCCACCAAAGCAAGAATAAAAGCCTCAAGATAGCGCATGCCTTTGCTTTGCAAATAGAGGATAATAAACGTGTCCAAAACTGCAATGCTCACACCCCACAAAAGCGGAATGCCGAACAATAAATTCAAGCCTATTGCCATGCCCAGCACCTCGGCAAGGTCGCAGGCGGCAATGGCAATTTCTGCCAAAATATAAAGCGAAAAATTAACCGGTTTTGAATACGTTTCGCGACTAAGTTGCGCCAAATCTTTACCCCGAACAATACCTATGCGCACACAAAAGCTTTGCAGTAAAAGCGCGATAATATTGCTCATCAAAAGCACCCACAAAAGCGAGTAACCGTATTTGCTGCCGCCCGCAATGTCTGTTGCCCAATTGCCTGGATCCATGTAGCCCACCGCCACCAAAAATGCTGGACCAATAAACAGAAAAAGCCGCTTGCGCCAACTGCTCGTTTGCGTAGTATCTATACTTCCATGAACTTCCTCAAGAGATTTATGAGACACAGTCAAATTTTAGACAAACCTAAAAATATATTTTTATCAATTAAAATCGGTTTAATGGGATTTAAACTAAATCCCCAATCCTGTGTAGCTTTGAGGAGATATTTTGCGCAATTCGTTTTTGATTGTATCCGTCACATCCAAGGTTTCGATAAAAGCCTGAATACTTTCCTTATTGATAGTGTTGCCGCGTGTAAGTTCTTTCAATTTTTCGTAAGGATTAGGATAGTTTTCTCTGCGCAAAATTGTTTGAATAGCCTCGGCAACCACCGCCCAGTTAGCTTCTAAATCTTCGTTCAATTTAGCTTCGTTCAACAAAAGTTTTGACAATCCCTTTTCGATAGAAGAAAGACTTATAAGCGTGTGCGCTATTGGCACGCCAATGTTGCGCAACACCGTGGAATCTGTAAGGTCGCGCTGCAAACGCGAAATAGGAAGTTTAGCAGCAAGGTGCTCAAAAAGTGCGTTGGCAATGCCTAGATTTCCTTCGGCATTTTCAAAGTCAATCGGGTTCACTTTATGAGGCATAGCACTGCTACCAATTTCGCCTGCTTTTGTTTTTTGTTTAAAGTATTCCATGCTGATGTAAGTCCACATATCGCGGCAAAAATCAAGCAGAATATTATTAATGCGTTTGTACGCATCAAAAGATGCTGCAAGATAGTCGTAGTGCTCTATTTGGGTAGTATAAGTGCTTCTGCTTAAACCCAATTTATTGTTCACAAAATCATTGGCAAAACTTACCCAATCCACCGAGCCGTAAGCAATGAGATGTGCATTGAAATTTCCAGTAGCCCCACCAAATTTTGCGGCATAAGGGATGCGTTTTAGTTCGGTAAATTGCTTTTCTAATCTTTCAACAAACACCATTATTTCTTTTCCTAAAATAGTGGGCGAAGCGGGCTGCCCATGCGTGTGTGCAAGCATCGGTATCGCTTTCCACTGCAAGGCTAATTGCTTTAGATTTTCAATCAAACTACTAATTGTAGGAAAAATCAGTTGCTCGTTTGCCTCCTTATACGAAAGCGGAATTGCCGTGTTGTTGATGTCCTGCGATGTCAAACCAAAATGCACAAATTCTTTGTAGGCACTCAATCCAGCTTCTTCCAATTGCTCTTTCAAAAAATATTCCACTGCTTTCACATCATGGTTAGTAATCTTCTCGGTAGCTTTGATTTTTTGGGCATCGGCTTCGGTGAAACTCAGGTAAATATTGCGCAAAACTCCTGCATGATTTCCAATCGGTTTCAGCGCATCAATTGCATCGCTCAACGCCAGCAAATATTCCACCTCCACCAATACACGATAGCGAATCAGTGCATATTCCGAAAAGTAATTTCCCAAGGTAGCAGTCTTGCCACGGTAACGTCCATCCACAGGCGAAATGGCGGTTAATTCATTCAATTGCATGACGCAAACCTAAATTTTTTGCAGGTTAATGAATAATTAGACTTGCGCAACAGCATATCTGTAAGGATGTGTGCTTATTAAAATCCTGATTATGTAAAGCACAACTACTCACTATGGCTATTTTAAATATTTTCGATTTTGTAAAAGAAAAGAGGATGAACATTTCAATTGTAGCGGCTATTGGTGAGAACTTTGAATTAGGAGGAAAAGGAAATCTGCTTTGGCGACTACCAATAGATATGCAAAGATTTAAACAAATCACTTCCCATCATCATGTTGTAATGGGTAGAAAAACTTACGAAAGTTTGCCTGCAAAATTCCGCCCGCTGCCCGACAGGGTTAATATTGTGGTATCGGGCAACCTAGGTTTCGAAGCAGAAAATTGCATTGTTGTGCATGATGTAATTGCAGCAATAGATATTGCAAAAAATGCAGGGGAAAGCGACTTGATGATTATTGGCGGTGCGCAGATTTACAATCAGGTATTACCCTTGGCACATACCTTATACATCACCCGCGTTCATGCAGCATTTAATGATGCTGATGTTTTTTTCCCAAAGTGGAGTGAAGAGAAATGGAAAGTAGTAAGTGAAGAGAAATATACTGCCGATGAAAAGCACTTGTTTGCTTTCGATTTCTTAAAGTTGGGAAGAGCGTGTTAAATTAGCTGACTATCTTCAACTAAAACCTTTCTCTATCAAATCAAAAGGTTTGCTTTTTTTGCAGCCGTTTAAAAAAAGATATTTATGAAAAAAATACTTTCGGTGTTGCTAACTTTTATTGCATTCAACACCATTTACTCGCAAGATTCTACGAAAACTAGTGCTGAGCTTGCTACCGAAGTAAAGCAAATGAGTTTGGGTACAAAGCAGGCTTTTATGATGGTTATCCCTGCCGCAAAGTTGAAAGATATTGAAACACTTTGGAGTAAGTATGTTACAAGAAACACAAAATCAAAAATCGTAAAAACCAATGGTGAGTGGACTGTGGTTGGCGCTGTGGAAAAGAACATTTCCGCTACTACATTCAATGTTTATTCATCAATTTTAGCAACTGTAAAAGATGTAAGGCTTTCTGTGTTTTTTGCTGAAGGTGATACTAATCAGCTAACTTTTATATCAAAGGATTCGTCTGCTACGGAAAAAATTCTTGCAGTAGAAAAATACTTGATAGACTTCAAAAACCTTGCGAGGCGTGACGTTGTAGAACAAGAACTGGAAATAGAAAAGAAAGGGCTAAAAACCTTAGAATCTGAGTTAAAATCAATGGAAAAGGACTTTGATAAAAGCAATAAAAACGTAAGTGAAGCAAAAAGAAGAATAGAAAAAAACGAATCTGAAATAAGAAGAATAGATATGGAGGTAGAAGCAAAGAATTCACAGATTGCACAGCAAAAAAATGCAATCGTTAACATGACAACTTTGGGCAATGCAAAAAAGACTGCACAAAAAGATTTATCTAAGTTTGAAAGTGAGAAGAAAAAACTATTTAGTGATAAAGAAAAGATGTCGAAAGAAATTGACAAAAGCCGCGCAGAAATTCGCAACGAGGAAAATACAATCGCAAAGTTGAATGTAACAAAAGCGGCAAAACAAGCCGATGTAACTAAGCAGGAGGACAAAGTGAAATCCGTTGAGAACAGATTAAATGCAATTCCAAATCCGGGTATTAAACTATAAACAATGAAGGGAATTATATTAGCAGGAGGCAGTGGCACAAGGTTATATCCAATAACTTACGCTATCAGCAAACAAATAATGCCCATCTATGATAAGCCGATGATTTACTATCCGCTTAGCGTATTGATGAAGGCAGGCATCAATGAAATATTAATCATTTCCACACCACAAGATTTGCCAAACTTTGAAAGACTGTTGGGAGATGGAAAACAGTTTGGTTGTCGCATTGAATATCGCGTACAAGAAGTACCAAATGGTTTGGCACAGGCATTTGTAATTGGTGAAACATTCATCGGCAACGATTCAGCCGCGTTAATTCTGGGTGACAATATATTTTATGGTTCAGGCTTAGATGCATTGCTAAAATCAAAGGCTGTGAATACCACTGGAGGTGTAGTTTTTGCCTATCACGTAAGCGACCCTGAGCGTTATGGTGTAGTTGAATTTGATAAGGATGGCAAAGCCATTTCCATTGAAGAAAAACCTATAGAACCTAAAAGTAACTATGCAGTTCCTGGCTTATATTTTTACGATAACGATGTAATTGCTATTGCTAAAAACTTAAAGCCAAGCCCACGAGGTGAGTACGAAATTACCGATGTCAACAAAATCTATTTAGAGCAAAACAGATTGAGTGTTGGTATTTTAGATAGAGGTACGGCATGGTTAGACACTGGCACTTTTGATTCGTTGATGCAGGCATCACAATTTGTTCAGGTAATTGAGCAAAGACAAGGATTGAAAGTGGGCTGCATTGAAGAAGAAGCTTGGAGACAAGGCTTTATTACTACCCAACAATTAAAAGACCTTGCAACGCCACTTTTGAAAAGTGGATACGGAAAATATTTGATGGAAATAACACAATAAAGTATGACAAAAATTCTTGTAACAGGTGGAGCCGGATTTGTAGGCAGTTGTTTAGTAGATAAGCTGATTGAAAACCCAGACAACTTTGTAGTGATAGTAGATAATCTTTCAACTGGAAATCGCTTGCGATTGCCGCAATCTACCAACAGCAACTGGAAGTTTATAAAGTGTAACTGCAACGAGTACCGCGATATTAGTGCAGTGATGATGGCGTATAAATTTGATTACGTTTTTCATTATGCAGCAGTGGTTGGCGTAAAGCGCACACTTGAAAATCCAGTTAGTGTATTAAGTGACATTTCGGGCTTAAAATACATTTTGGATTTATGCAAAAACACAGGTGTGCGAAGGGTGTTTTTCTCTTCGTCTTCAGAAGTATATGGCGAACCGTTTGAGCATCCTCAAAATGAAATGACAACCCCGCTTAACTCGCGATTGCCTTATGCCGTAGTTAAAAACGTTGGCGAAGCATTCTTGCGCAGTTACTATCAAGAGTTTGGTTTGGATTACACCATCTTCCGCTTCTTTAATACTTATGGACCAAAGCAAAGTACCGACTTTGTTATGAGCCGCTTTATTAATGCAGCGATGAACAATCAGCAGATTACCATTTATGGAGATGGAATGCAAACACGCACTTTTTGTTATAAGGATGACAATATAGAAGCTTGTGTAAATGCCATGTATCATAATAAGCACGTAAACGACACCGTAAATATTGGTAACGATATTGAATTGACGGTAATTGAATTGGCAAAAACAATTTTGAGTATCACAAATTCAAAATCAGAGTTGGTGTATTTGCCACCATTGGCAGAAGGTGACATGAGCAGACGCAAACCGGATATTTCTAAAATGAAAGCCCTGCTTGGCAGACCAATGACTGAGCTTGAAGACGGAATTAAAAGAACAATTGATAGCGGACTTTATAATTATTAAATGCTAAAACCGCAATTTGCGCACATTCGCAACATCATTTTTGATATTGGTAATGTGTTGGTAGATATAGATTACAAGGTTACGATAGCTGAATTTCAAAAGTTAGCCAAAGTTGATTTTGCAGAAATTGTTTCTTACTCAAAACAAGAGAGGATATTCGACCGATTTGAAAAAGGAGAGATAACTGTAAGTGAGTTTTTTACTGGATTAAGGAAGTATCTGAAAGATGATATTTCTGATTCCCAAATTACAGATGCCTGGAATTCAATTCTCATCAATTACCCTAAAGCAAAATTTGATTTACTAGAAAAACTAAAAGAGCATTACAATGTTTTTGCCCTCAGTAACATCAATCAAATTCATGCCGACTCTTTGGATGTTGTAGCACAAAATCGGCTAGGGAAAAACAGTTTTCGCGATTTCTTTCATCATGCATATTACTCGCACGAAATGGGTTGTCGCAAACCGGAAATAGAGATCTATGAAATTGTGTTGAAGGAACAAAAACTAATTTCTGCCGAAACTTTGTTTATAGATGACAAATCTGAAAACACATCAGCAGCCGATACTTTGGGTATCCAAACCCACCATCTAACATCGCCTGAAAAACTATTTGAATTGTTTGTTTAAGCAGTTTAAATTGTAATCAGCAAATAGTATATTTTCGCAGCCTTCAAATAAAAATCATGCTCAGAACTCATACCTGCGGTGAACTTCGTTTATCACACCAATCTCAAACTGTAACACTTGGCGGCTGGGTACAGCGCGTGCGCAAATTAGGCGCACTTACTTTTGTTGACTTGCGTGATCGCTACGGCATTACTCAGTTGGCTTTCAACACAGAAAACAATGCCGCACTGGCAGATAAATCAAACAAACTTGGTCGTGAGTTTGTGATTCAGGTGCAAGGCACTGTAGCTGAACGCACCAGCAAAAACACAAATATTCCAACAGGAGAAATAGAGATATTGGTAGATGATTTCACCATCTTGAACGAAGCAGAATTGCCACCGTTTATGATTGAAAACGATACCGATGGAAGTGAAGAAATACGCCTAAAGTATCGCTACTTAGACATCCGCAGACCTAAAATGAAAGACATTTTAATGACACGCGCTAAGATTGCAAAATCAGTGCGCGAGTATTTAGATGCTCAAGAGTTTTGCGAAATTGAAACACCAACTTTCATCAAATCAACACCAGAAGGTGCGCGCGATTTCTTGGTTCCTTCTCGCTTGGTGCAAGGTAGTTTTTACGCCTTGCCACAATCGCCACAAATTCTAAAACAATTGTTGATGGTAGCGGGCATGGATAAGTACTATCAAATAGTAAAATGCTTTCGCGATGAAGACTTTCGAGGCGACCGCCAACCGGAGTTTACACAGATTGATTGCGAAATGAGTTTTGTAAGTCAAGATGACATCTTGAAAACATTTGAAGGAATGGTGCAGCATGTTTTCAAACAAATTTTGAACTATGAAGTTGGCTCCGTGCAACAAATCACTTACAACGATGCTATGAAATTTTATGGTAGCGACAAACCTGATTTGCGCTTTGATTGCAAGATTTCAGAATTGAACGAATCGCTTCCTGTTAGTGAGTTTGCTGTGTTTAATAATATACTTGCCAATGGCGGTTTAGTTGCTGGTATCAATGCAAAAGGTTGTGCAGCATATTCGCGCAAACAGTTAGACGAACTTACAGAATTTGTAAAAGCAAGCCATCGTGGTTTGGGTGGTTTAATCAACATTAGATATAATGAAGATGGAACAGTGAAGTCTTCTATTGATAAGTTTTTCAGTGAAGAACAATTGCGAGCAATTGGCACACAGTTCCATGCTGAAAAAGGCGATTTGATTTTGATAGCTGCCGACAAAACATCAAAAGTGCGCAAGAGTTTGGGCGATTTGCGTTTGCATTTAGCGAAAGAGAATAAGTGGATTAATGAAGGCAAATGGAGCATCCTTTGGATTGTAGATTTCCCATTATTCGAATTGGATGAAGAATCGGGCGAGACCATCTTTGTGCATCATCCATTCTGTGCGCCAAACGCTGATGACTTGCAATATTTTGACACCGAGCCTTTGCGTGTGCGTGCGCAGCAATACGACATGGTGATGAACGGCAACGAAATTTGCAGCGGCAGCATTCGTATCACCAATCGCAATTTGCAAAAGCGTGTATTCCAAAAATTAGGCATGAGCGAAACGGAGCAACAAAGCCGTTTTGGCTTTATGTTGGATGCCTATAAATATGGCGCACCACCGCATGGCGGTTGTGCTTTTGGTTTGGACAGAATGGTGATGTTGATGACAGGTGGTGAAACCATTCGCGATGTGATTGCCTTCCCTAAAACATCGGGTGGCAGAGACTTGATGATGGATGCGCCAACTACGGTGGATGAAAAACAGTTGAAGGAGTTAGGGATTTCGGTAGTGAAACCTACGGTTTAGCAACGGCTTAATTGCATCTTTCGCGATGCCAAATTACTGTTTCGCGGTGCCCAATTACTCTTTCGCGATGCCTAAT
>CAZKHZ010000003.1:0-39730 GCA_964552715.1 uncultured Chitinophagaceae bacterium
CAGTGGTTAAATGATCCCGATAGCTATCGGGATTGTGCTTCGTATCAAGTTTTGTGCAAGAAAAAACTCAGAAAACCTTTCATCATTTTTTAACCAAAAATGGTCAACCTATTTCAGGAAAAACAGATCAACTTCGTAACCCGTGAGACTTCCTTTCAAAAACAAACACAACATTGATAACGAAACAATACAATTACCTCTTTTACTTGACAGTAAGAATACTTAATTGGTGTTCTAATAACCTCATATTTAGACCTTTGATTTCAATATTTAAATTATTTTCAATATCTGAAGAAAGAATTCTAACGGTTAAAAAACTACATATTAGACCAATAGACTCTTCTGACAGTGGAAGTAATGTGAATTATGCATTCGGACTGATGATGTGGACGCTAACATGTCTTATCTTAACAATTGAATTATTGATACTTAAGAGCTTGAAACACCTTGAATTAGAAAATTGGATTATTATTTTATTTACTGTTGCCGTATTCATTTCAATTCTGTTCAACAATTTGATATTATGGAAATCTGATAAGTACGAGACGTACTTCAGCAAATTTAAACAAGAACAACAAGCAAAAAACAGATGGATTTTGGCACTAGCATACCATCTGACAATAATGATTATTTGCATTTTGACTGCAGTAAATACATAAGAGAAAAAAACTAAGCTTAACACCCAGTGGATTTTACTGAAAAGGTACCGACTGCAATAGGTACAGGTGCTAACAGCACCTACAAGAAATCCTTCGCCCCAATGTCTCCCCCACCCCAAAAAATCCTTCACAGCAACCGTCTCGCTTTGCGGACGTTGCGTTGATAAGAATAGCCCGCTTTCGCTGTTAGCTCACAGAAAATAAAAACTAAAAATCATACCCAAAAGTAAAATATGCAATCGGGCGTTTTGTTACTTCTCCAGTATCGTATCCCCATGCTAAATCAAGTTTCATAAAGTAGCCTAACAACGAAGTGCGCAAGCCGCCACCAAAACCCATGATGATAGGAGTTTTAAATCGTTTGATGCGCACTGTAGAAACTGAATTGGCATAAGTTTCGGTAAAGAGCGGGTTGTTGTCGCTGAAAGGTGAAACGCCCTCCCAGGCAGTGCCTGCATCCACAAAACCAACAATCGTAAAGTTGCGCAATATTTCGCTGCGCACACGCGCCCTGCGCGTGGCTGCAAAAAGCGGAATGCGCAATTCAGAGTTCAATACAACATAGCTGTTTCCATTGCGCGCATTTTGCAAAAAGCCGCGCAACGGGGTTGCCAATGTTTGAAATGCGTAGTTGTTGTTTGTGTTTATTGGTGTGCCTGTGTCAAACCTTTCACCCTTTAAATTAATGAACCAATTGTCCACTGCACCCAAATAATAAATCAGTTTTCTATTGCCTACAGATGATGCCCAACTCAGGCGATTCGCCCAAATAATTTGACGAAATATTTTCAGGTAATGGCGTGCATCAATACCGAAAGTAGTGAACCACGCATTGTTCATTTGCGGCACAGAAAAATCATATTGCTCTCCGGCAGTTTTTGTAGCAAACGGAAATTCCTTATGTATTTCTACAAATGCTTTTACGCGAAAACCGTAGCGGATATTTTCTTGCACCACCAAAGTATTATCAAAAACATATTCTCCTTTTAAGTATAGCCAACTGCTCGAAATATTTGGCGCAAAAAGGGAAGCACTGTCCACTGCTTTAAAAACAGTTTTGTCGTGGCGATAGGCAACGCCAAAGCCCAATCGCTGCAACACATCCAAGGGATAACGAAAGTCGGCTTCCACAAAATTTGTTTTGATAGCCACATTGTTTTGCGTAATAGATTGACGATAGTACGTGAACTTTTTATCTAATCGTTTCTTAAGGTTTTCATAAGTTATAAAATACTCACTGTTGCCGCTGATGCCCGAAAAAGGCAAACGCAGCCCGCCATAAATTTTATGGTTTTCGAGCAAATCGGTGATGCCTAATTTGATGGCAAAACTGACAGGTGGCGTAAAGAAATTCGGATTGTTGGGATTAAAAGGTTGATAGCGCGTTAGAATCAGATTGTTGTCTAATTGCGTTACAATATCATCTAACGAAAACTTTACAAAATATGGGCGCACTTTAGTTTGCATAAACTGAAAGCCAGTTTCAACTTGCGCCAAGAAACTTGCACTATTACGAGAACTGTTTAGCGAATCCCAATCGAATTGAATTACATCATAATCAAACTCACTTTGAAAGTCATAAGGGCGTGGATCGCGCACAGGGTTTTGAGCCTTTGAAGTGGAAGATTTACTTGTTTGCACAGCACTAATGGAATCACTTTTTAAGGTAGAAGCCTTTGTATTAAAACGCTTGCTTTTGCCCCAGTTTGTAACAAATGCAGTTGGTGCTTCCGCATCCGAAAAGTCAATCGGCATTTTATAAAAAAGTGTTCGGTTGTTTTGTTTTACCAACTCAATTCCAAATCCCTTGGCGGGTTGCAATTGTTGCTCACGCACGTTGTAAAAGTAGTTGCTATGCTGTTGTGTTTCGCCCTTCAATTTGCGAATGGGCTTTCGTTCAAAGTTGGTAATGCTTACAACAGTTTCATCTAAAAAATCTAACACATCATCGGTATCATTGATGGTGATTGAATCTTCTTCTCCGCTTTCTTTGTCCTTGTAGTAAAATGTTCTTTCCCAATGGTCAAAAACATTTTCTATGGTGCCGGTATGACGATTGTTGATGCCATTTGCATCGCTTAAAAAACTAAATGTGTTTTCAGAAAATTGTTGCGCATACGTTTCATTAGCATAACACGTATTCGTTATTTGGTGAAGCTTTCCTGTTTCATTCAAGTTGATGAAAAATAAATCCAATTGTTTGTTGGTGAAACTTTGATTCAGAAAGCGCTCTTCCTTTTTTTCATCAGTGGGGCGGTTGCTCGAAAACATAATGCCGCGCATGCCATCCACTTCAATGTAGCATGGTTGAAAATCATCAAAATAGTCATTGGTGAGGCGGGTGACGGTGGTGGATGCAATACGGTAAAGAAAAATATCTGACTGCCCGTTTTGCACTGCGCTGATAGCTAAATTTTTATCGTCACCCATAAAATTGATGTGCAACACCTTTTGGAATTTATCCATGCGCTTCACTTGTATTTTCTTAGTGCCAAGGTCATATATGCCTAAATATATCACCGCCTTTTTTTCAAACACTACAGCCAATTGTTTGCCGCTTGGTGTCCATGCCAAAAGCGGTTGTTTATCATCTGTAAAAATGGTGTTGGTGCGCCAGCCGCCCTTTACAACTGTTTTTTTCTTGTTCTTTTCGGTATCCAGTAATTTCACTTTGTATCTGCCCAAATCATTTTGCGCAAAAGCTAAAGTTTTACCATCGCTGCTCATGCGTGGTTGATAATACTCAAAACCATTTTTACTTTTTCGCTTAATGATATTTGTGCTGCTACGCTTTTGCGTAAGCTCGCTTTCGGCTTTAAATTTTTCTAAATAATAATTGAACCAGTCGGTAAGTGTTTCATCCAAACCCTGCCCCACAACAAACAGAAAACCATTATCCACACTGCGGTTGATGCGCGCCAGATACATCAGGTTTCCTGCGGCTTGTTTGCCATATTTTTCTTCAACATAATGCCAGATGGAATGCCCTACAAACATAGCTTCTGAGGGATCAAGTTTATTCAACTTAGCATAGCGACCACTCATGATGCCATCGCGCAAACGGTCGTCTGCATTACTATTCCAACCTCTTGCGTAATTCTGAATAAATCCATTGCGAAACCAATCGGGCATATTGAGTGCCACAGCATTTTGAACAAATTCTAACACCGAACTTCCTGTAAGCAACTTATCTAAATATAATTTACCTAAGCGTTCGCGCAGTTGAATGTCAAGGTCTTCGTGGCTGCCGTTGAAGTATAAAAATATCTTATTGTCGGGCAGGTTGGTGGTGCCGCCTTCGTTGTTGCCTGCTTCGTAAATGCCTATGTTGGTTTGATTCAATTCATTGATAGAATTGTAAACAATGATGTCAATCTTTCTGCGGTATTTAAAATCAAGCACGCGTTGCAAATCCTCATTGATGCCTTCGGCTTGCTTAATAACGTATTTACCAACATCCTGCCCACCTTGATAAAAGTAAACCGTGAAGTGATCTGTATCGTAATACGAAAAAATAAAGTCTTTGTATTGAACGCGGTTTTGTCCGAATTGAATGTTAGTTGCTTGACTATAAGTTGACGTGTGGAGAAAGGAAAAAAGGATAATTGATATTAGAGATAAGAGAGGTGAGATAGGAGAAGGAATGACCAATGACCAACGACCAATGTACAATGAACACAGCACATTCACTTCTGACTTCTGAATTGAGGCTTCTAACTTTTGATTTCTGGGTTCTTTCAACAACATCACTTTCAACAACTTAATTTAAGCACGAACTAAAGTAGAGAAATATTTGAGATTGGTTGCGCTGCTGCATTTTACAACACTTAATTTTCTAAAAAGATTATGGCTTAAATTTTCGTAAACTCCAATGTTGGCAACTTCTACGTTCAAAATTCCTTTTTAAGTTCAAAAAGATTAATGTTTGCAGCACAATTTTGTAAAAAAAATCAAAACAAACAGAAATGGCAGATCATTCAATTCGTGCTTACTGCATGAAAACAAAAGAAAAAAATGTAATAATGAACGATGCAGTTATTACTAAAACAGCTAAAGGCGGTTTCATGGCTCAAGGCAATGACGGCAAAGGCAACAAGATGACTACAATGCTTAACAAAGAAAACGCTGAAAATGCTGTAAAAGCAGGCGTTGCTAAATTCGGATAAGCTTTGCCACTTCACTTATAAAGCCCTGCTATATTATAGCGGGGCTTTTTTATGTGTGTAAATCTGCTTGTATATAACATTCCCCTTCACACAATATCTTCATCCAAAAATCTAAGACAATTATTAATCTTTTTAAATTTTTGTGTTGTGCTTTGAAGGTAGAGAGCCATAAAATCATCATTCGTGTTTTGAGGCAATACTTTTATACGCGCCTATCGCAGATACTTTGTTGAGCGCTCTAATGCACAGCCTCTTGTTTTCAAACCCTTGGCTTTTGAATTTATTGAAGTAATCATCTGCTTATCTACAGGAGTTGGCTAAATAGCCAATTGCAGGATACGTTTTCATAATGCTGCTCTTTCAATTCCCGAATCCTACATTACATGTCTCATTTTAGGCAATTCTGTGAAAATTCATTTGCATATCACCGCTATTCGCCTACTTTTGCGCGGCATTTTTAAAAAGATACAGTGAAGAACTTTCTACATATACTATTTATTACACTTTTTGCGCTGCCTCTCTTCGCTGAAGAAGTAGTGGCAACCGAAAAAGCGGAGGTTTACAATCCAACGCCTTCTATTTTGCATCACATAGCCGATGCCAATGAATTTGAAATAGTGCATGGTGTGGCAGTGCCGCTTCCTTGTATCATTTATAACCGCACTACGGGTAAAACCGATTTTTTCATGAGCAATAATGAAGCAGCTATGGCTGGTGCTGGCTACCAAATGAGCCGCAGCAGAATTGCTCCCCTTAATGCCGAAGAGAAAATTTTGGATCTTTCTATCACCAAAAACGTGTTCAGCATGTTGTTGGCTTCGGTGTTGTTGTGTGTAGTTTTCTTTGGCATGAAAAGCGCTTACGTTACCCGCAAGAATCAAGCACCAAAAGGTCTTCAATCATTAATGGAGCCTATTGTGATTTTTGTGCGCGATGATTTGGCTGGGCAAACTTTGGGTAAAAACGCATCGTATTATCTGCCGTACTTATTGACTGTTTTTTTCTTTATTCTTTTTAATAACCTGTTGGGCTTGATTCCAATTTTTCCGGGTAGCGCAAACGTGACAGGAAATATTGCCGTGACAATGGTTTTGGCACTTATCACTGGTCTTATTATCAACTTCAAAGCCAACAAATATTACTGGAAACACCTTTTGTTGCCTGAGCCAATTTGGTTAGCTCCATTGCTTGTGCCGGTTGAGTTGTTGGGTGTTATCACCAAGCCGCTTACTTTGATGATTCGTTTGTTTGCCAACATGGCTGCGGGGCACATCATAGTGTTGAGTTTGATTAGTTTGATATTTGTGTTTGGCAGTATGTGGGGAACTATCGGTTCTGCTGTAGGAGCATTTGTGGCAGTTCCTTTCACATTGTTTATCAACGTTATCGAACTATTAGTAGCTTTTGTTCAAGCGTTTATTTTCACCATGCTTAGTGCAGTGTTTATTTCAATGGCAATTGAAGAGCATCACACAGCCGAGCATCATTAATTGTATTTTTTCATTTTTCAATAAACAACCATGTTAGAAACAGTTTTGTTAGAAGCGGCAGTACCAGGATTAGCTGCAGTAGGTGCAGGATTAGCTGCAATTGGTGCAGGTATCGGTATCGGTCAAATTGGTAGAGGTGCTGTTGACGCAATTGCTCGTCAGCCCGAAGCTAGTAACGACATCCGTGCAAACATGATTCTTACAGCGGCATTCATCGAGGGTGTTGCGCTGTTTGCAGTTATCGTTGCATTGTTGAAGTAATTCAACTTAAACGCTGCCCTGCGATGGGGTTGCCACGCAGGCAGTGTTTTTTTTAAATGAAAAGAATAGAAACAGCATAAATAAATTAGAAATGTTCACATTATTATCTGAAGGAAACAGCGCATTTAGTTTGATAACACCAGATCCGGGTTTGGCGATTTGGAGTCTTATCATTTTTGTAACACTATGGGTAATCTTAGGAAAGTACGCTTTCAAACCGATAATAAATGCTTTGAAAGAGCGTGAGGAAAGCATTGATGCAGCGTTAAGAAGTGCTGAGACTGCAAAAGCTGAAATGGCTGGTTTGACTTCAAAAAACGAGGCTTTGCTGATTGAAGCTAAAGAAGAGCGCAACAGAATTATTGCAGAAGCAAAAATTGCTGGTGAAAAACTAAAAAATGAAATTGTTTCAAAAGCAGCAAGCGAAGCAGATGCTAAAATTCAACAAGCATTGCGCGAAATTGAAACGCAGAAAAAAGCAGCTATTGCCGAAGTGAAAAATCAAGTAGCATCTATTTCTTTAGACATTGCTGAAAAAATACTGCGTAAGGAATTGAATGGAAGTTTGGAGCAACAAGCTTATGTAGGTGAATTATTGAAAGAGACTAGCCTTAATTAAATTTTATAGACAAGAGACTTTAGATTTTAGATAAAAGACATACAGTAGTCTCGCATCTCAATTCTTTTTTCTCGCATCTCCACAAATTATGAGTTCATTTAGAAATGCTTCCAGATACGCCAAGTCGGTGTTGAGTTTGGCACAAGAGCGCAACGTTTTAGAAACTGTTTACACCGAAATGGTTAGCATAAGTGCGCTTACATCCTCAAGCAGAGATTTGCGTGCAATGCTAAAAAGTCCTGTTGTTACTTCCGACAAAAAATTGGCGGTGCTTTCAAAATTATTTGATGGCAAAGTGAGTGAATTAACATACAAGTTTCTTGAGTTATTGGTTAAAAAAGATCGCGAAGCTTACATTCCTGAAATTTCAGCTTCATTTATAGAACAATACAAAACGCTTAATAAAATTACCACGGTTACCATCACATCGGCTGTTAAGTTAGATGAGGCAACAATCACCAAATTGTTGGATGGTTTAAAATCAAAAACCGATATCACTAAAGTAGATTTGAAACTTGAAGTGGATGCTACTTTAATTGGTGGTTATATTCTTCGATATGGCGACAACCAAATAGACACTAGTGTTTCGCGCAAGTTGCAACAGTTCCGCACTTCGGCTGTGGATGATAGCTACGTGAAGAAATTCTAAACCAAATACTAGATTTTAGACCTTGGATAGGAGAAGAATACAAGGGTATTCTAACTTATCAATTCCACTTCAAAGCCGCTGTGCTTGCGAATGTTGATTACTGCTCCGCCTTCAAACAAAAAGTATTGCCCGCGAATGCCATTAAGCTTCAGCTTGATGGCGGGATTTTTTTCAAAGCCAAAGCTGGTAACTTTGATAGGGTAATTCAGCACCGGATATTTTAATTCCAACACTTCATCGTTTGGCGAAATATATTGTTTGTATTCCTCGGGTAGCAATGCCGCCACTCTGTTTTTCTCTATCAGCAAATCAACATTTTGACTTGGAACGTTCATCAACATCTTACTCCAGTGTGTTTTGTCGCTCAGGTATTGTTTTAGAAAAACTTCTATAGCGCCTGCCAGTTGGCGATAAGGTGTTTCAGCCAGAATGATTGCTTTAGCTGCACCTTGGTCAATCCATCTAGTAGGAACTTGTGTGTCGCGCGTCACACCCACTTTTACTTCGTTGGTAAGTGCCAAATACACAAAGTGTGGTTTGTTGTGGGTGCGTTCTTCCCATTCGGGGTCGCGCCCTTCGTGCAGGTGTCCGCGACACAGTTCAGGACGAAGAATACACGCTGCATTTTCGGGTGCGTTGGCAAAACATGGGTAACACATTCCTTCACCAAAACTCTTTTTCGTTTTTCTGCCGCAAATGGTGCAGTATATATTCCCCGTCCAACGCAGTTGAATTTCTTTTCCAATCAACTCATTCACTACCACATCTTCATTGGCAAACTTTAAATGATACTCCACAGGATTAACGTAGAGGGTTTTCATTTTATTTAAGATTCCGAGATGGCGCATGTGCTTTTGTTTTGGGGCAAAGGAATAAAAAACGGGTAGTTAATTTAGGCGTGTTGCATTTTGTATTGCATTGGCTCGTCATTCAAATTATTGGTGAAATTAATTTGTGGCGCGACATAAATACCCTCCCTTTTTCGTCAATAAGAAGATGTTCTAACCTGTGGCAAAACGTTAAACAAAAGTTTTAAAAAATAATGGGTTTGCCTTAGTTGAAGGAGAAATATGCCTTCAGCATTCCTTTACCTTCAATACACTTTCGGCTATTGATAGCGAAGTTTACCTTCGGTGATAACAATAGAATCTGCATTAAAA
Source organism: uncultured Chitinophagaceae bacterium (assembly GCA_964552715.1). Taxonomy (GTDB): domain Bacteria; phylum Bacteroidota; class Bacteroidia; order Chitinophagales; family LD1; genus UBA7692. Next base: position 9,005 of record CAZKHZ010000003.1, read on the forward strand.
GGATCATACAAAACCCCTGAAAAATCAACTTCAGGATATTTGACATTTGGAATGCCACTTTCATTAATCGTTTTGAGTGTAACCGAGCCTTTTGTTTTTGGCTGAGAAGCAGAAAGGGTGTAAATTTTCAAGCTCCCTCCTTTCACATAATTCACAGTGATAGAGCCGCTTGGCATAGTGGATGTTGCATTGAGTGTAAGTGAATCTCTGTTTAGATTAATAATTTCATTTTCCTTTTGTCCGGTAAGAGAAAGTTTGCCAGTACTTGGGGTGAATAAACCGGTTTGATTTTTTGCGGCTGTCCACAACACTCCGTCCACCTTCATTTCGAGGGTAAATGATTTTTCGTTGCTATCCTCTTTGTTGCAAGCGTTTATCAGTATAAAACTGAATAAAATGGCTGCGAGTGTTACTTTTTTCATGTTGCTATTTTTATATTTTGATGATACAAATATACTTGCTTTATTAAATTTCAAAGGAGGCTTTTGACTTTTAATTTACTATCGCCATGCCACGCGGGATGGAGATTTCGCAATGACGTTGTCCTTTCACCAAAACGACCACGTCATTGCGCCTTGTTCCGTTCAAAGGAGACGATAAACGAGTAAAGCAATTTCAATGGTAATCCCTCCATTTTCCAGCAATAACGAAAATTTAAATATCATAGTTTAATACCAGCGTTGCGCTTTTTGGGTGGCTTTGGCAAGTAAGCACATAGCCTTTGGCAATTTCGCCATCGGTGAGGCTCTCGCGGTCGTCCATAGTCACATTACCTTCAATCAGTTTGGCGCGGCAAGTGCAACAGGCAGCTACCATGCAAGAATATGGCGGGTCGTATCCGGCATCAAGGGCAGCGTTCAGCACAGTTTCTTTTTCGTTCATTTCAAACTCCACTTCGTTGCCATCATAAATCAATTTCACTTTTGCCTTGCCCGTAAAAGGTACAGAGGTAGCAGCAGCCACGCCTACATCGGCAGTGGTTCTGTCTTCTTCGGCTTTAGCAGTAAAATACTCTATGTGAATTTTTTCTTTTGGAATGGATAAAACAAGCAATGCGTTCTCCGCTTCTTTCATCATAGGCGTAGGTCCGCAGATGAAAAACTCTGCATTGGCATAGTTTTGACTGGTGTTTTCGCGCAGTAATTTCAATGCTAAATCTTTTACCAAATAACCGCTGTAGGGTGTAAAAGCCGAAGGTGTATCTAATATATGCACCACCTTTAACCTTGACGGGTTTTGTGCGGCAAGTTCAGCAATGCTGTTTTTGAAAATAATGCTTTGCTCATCGCGGTTGCCGTAGAACAAAGTAATGGTGCTGTTAGGTTCTTTAGCCAACACGCTTTTTAGTATGCTGAACAAAGGTGTTACGCCCGAGCCACCGCCAAAAAGCACATACTCCTTGTTAGCAGTTTCGCTTAAAGGCGAATGAAAATTGCCCATAGGTTCCATCACTTCCACTTCATCACCTGCTTTAAGGTTGCGGTTGACAAAGGTAGAGCCTTTGCCACCAGTAACTTCCTTTACGGCAATGGTCATCGGCTCGTTTGCAAAAGGAGAACTGCAAAAACTATAGCTGCGGTTTAACTGCTCGCCATTTACTTGCAATTTTAGGGTAAGGTATTGCCCAGGAATGTAGTTGTAATTGTTTTTCAATTCGGTAGGTACATCAAACACTACGCTTACGCTGTCGTTGGTTTCGCGATTTACGGCTGCTACTTTTAGTTTATGGAATTTGCTCATTTGCTTTTTGAAGAAAATTAAAAACCTCCCAAGTTTGTAAAGCTTGGAAGGTTTATGAAAGATAAAAGGAGATTAACAGTAGTGTTCAAACACTTTTTGAAGGTGGTCGGCAATGGTTTGTGCATTGTTGCCTTCAATTTGATGGCGCTCTACAAAATGCACTAGCTTACCATCTTTGAACAAAGCCATAGAAGGCGATGATGGAGGGTAAGGCAGCGTGTATTCGCGCGCTTTTGCAACTGCCTGGGTATCTACTCCTGCAAATGCGGTAATAAGATTTGTAGGCTTTTTGGCACTATTCTGTACAGCCATTTTTACTGCCGGACGAGCCGAGCCTGCTGCACAGCCGCATACAGAGTTGAATACTAAAAAAGTGGTGCCTTCACCTTGTGTAAGCGCGATGTCCACATCGGCTTCACTTTCCAATTGTTTGAAACCAACTTCTGTTAAGTCCGATTTCATTGGTGCTACTAATTCTGCTGGATACATGTTTGATTTATTTTTGATTATTTATTAATGAATTTGTCTGCCAAGCAATTTAAAAATTCCGTATTCTATTTTAATTCAACATGGAATATTGGAAGAATGGAATAAACCCATCTGTATTCTTGTATTTTCATCATTCCAATATTCCATGCTTCCATGCTTCCATGCTTTGATTTCTATAAAAACCCCAACTCCAACTTCGCTTCCTCACTCATCATTTCCTGATTCCATGCTGGTTCAAAAACCAGTTCTAAAGTTACATCCACTACACCGCTCACCGACTTTACTTTATCTTCTACTTCGCCAGGCAAAGTGCCTGCCACGGGGCAGTTGGGTGATGTAAGCGTCATTACAAGTTCTACTTCATAACTTGGAAATACATTTACCTCATAGATAAGCCCTAAATCATAAATGTTCACCGGAATTTCCGGGTCGTAAATGGTTTTTAGCACATCAACAATGGCTTCCTTAACTTGTTCTTGATTTATAGTTTCTGTCATTTGAGGTTGCGAAGATATACCTAACAACGAAGAAGGGAAATATGTTGATGACTGAATTTTGACAAATGTATTTTAACACGAGTAAAATTTACTGTTGGAAGGGATACCTTGCTAGAATGTTAAGAATATAGGTATTGTATTGTTTTACAATAGATTACGATTTAAATCTCTTTTACGAGCCGCTCTTGTGTACATGGCAATTGTCACAGAATTGTCATAATATCAGTCCAAACATACACCCGCGCTTAACATTCATTAGCTTTGTATCGCTACTTTTTTACTTTTGTCGGCTTTTTGTAAAACGCATCATTAAAGAAAGATGAAGAAATTATACTCGTTATTAGGGGTTTTGGCTATAGCCTTCGGAACTTTCGCCCAGTCAGGTGAGATATTTGGAAAGGTATTGGATGAAACAGGTGAAGGTGCTATTGGTGCTGTAGTTGCAGTAGTAGATGCAAATGGTAAAGTTACCGGGCAGGGTGTGCAAACCGACTATGATGGAAACTTTTCCATTAAACCACTTACACCTAGAAAATACAATTTGAAGTTCGTATTGTCGAGCTATGGAACCATCATCAAAAATGGTATTGAAGTAGGTGCCGATAAGCAAGTAATTATAAATGTAAAATTGATTCCTTCTGCAACCCTGATTGATGAGGTTGTAATTGAAGCATATAGAAAACCCTTGATTGACGCATCCAAAACTACAGGGGGAACTACCATCACAAAAGAGGATATTGGAAAATTGGCTACCAGAAACATTACTGACTTGGTAGCTACTGCATCCGGGGCATTTCAGTCTGATGCTGGGGGAGGAATCAACCTAGGTGGTGCGCGTGCAGATGCCACAGAATATTATGTAGATGGTGTGAAAGTAATAGGTACCCCAACAATTCCTCAAAACTCAATTGCAGAGGTGAGTGTATTGGCAGGTGGTATTCCTGCTCGTTATGGTGATGTAACTGGAGGTGTGGTAAACATCACTACTAGCGGGCCTGCTGATAAAATTTCGGGTGGTGTAGAGGTGCTTACTTCTCAGTTTTTGGATGGTTTTGGATATAATCTTGTGAACGGAAACCTTAGCGGACCAATTATAAAATCTAAAAAAGGGGATAAAAAACCTATCCTAGGTTTCTATACTGCATTCGAGTATTTGAATCAGAAAGACCGTTCTCCATCTGCCGTGGGTACTTGGGGAGTTAGAGAAGAAAAATTAGACTCTCTACGTCAATTTCCTTTGATTAAAAATGAAGTGGGTAGCGGATTTAACCTTGCTGCAGAAAATCTTACCATGAAGGACATGTATAAGATAAAAGCAAAACCCAACAATGATGAAACTAACTTTAGAGGTGTTGCCAGAATTGACATTCAACCTTACAAGAATATCAATATTGGAATTGGTGGAACTTTCAACTATCGCAAATACCATGATTGGATAGATAGATATACCTTATTAAACTTTGAAAACAATCCACTTTACACTGAGCAAAACTGGAGGGTTTATGGTCGTTTCAACCAAAGATTTGTGTTTGGTACACCAAAAGAAGGGAAGAAAAAGAAAGTAAGTGCTATACAATATATTGGTTACACCTTGCAGTTTGACTATGAGAAGAATACTAGAAAGTTTGAAGACGAATCGCACGGAAACAATCCATTTAACTACGGTTACATAGGTAAGTTTGATTTGCAAAAATCGCCTGTTTTCCGTCCAACGGCTGATACTTTCCAAGTTGTGGATGGCGATGTAATTCGCACGTTCAATAATATGATTATCCAACAGGATATTCAGGATACTGCTGTTGCCTTTACGCCAGGCACGCTGAATCCTTATGGTACAAGATATACGCAACAGTTTTTTGAGTTAGGAGGCTTAGCAACTGATTTGAATGGTATTCAGTCAAACAAAGCACTAATCAATGGTCAACGTTCAGATTTGGCGTATAATTTATGGTTCAATACTGGTCGCCAATTCAATGGTTATGGCTACGATAATTATGACGAACAATACCGCGGTCGGGCGGAGGTTACAATGGATATTGCAAAACCTGGTTCAAATGGCTTAAACCGTCACAGCTTGGAGTTTGGTGTGGAAGTTGAGCAACGTGTTCAACGCAGATACCAGTTTAATCCCTTAGAAATTTGGTTTCTATCTCGCCAGTTAATGAACAAACATTTACAAGGTTTAGACTTTGCTAACCCTCTTTTTGTGTTAGATGGTTTGCCAGGGCAGCAATTTACTTTTCAGCAATTAAAAGATTTGGGTTTAAATCCTTATGACTTGGATACCATTTTATTCAAACGCTCAGTAAACGATAGCTTGCAATCAAACTTCGATAAAAATGTTCGTGCTAAACTAAATGCACCTGTTGATTCATTTATTAATGTGGATGCACTTGACCCAAGTTTTTTTAGTGTAGGCATGTTTAATGCAGAAGAAATGTTGAACAACAACAGTTCTTACGCATTTTATCGCGGCTTTGATTACCAAGGTAACCTTCAAACAGCCCGTCCGAAATTCTTCGACTTCTTTACAAAAGTAGATGCTAACGGTGTGCCGGTTCGTCAGATTGATGCTTTCCGCCCGTTCTATACTGCTGGCTACATTTCTGATAAATTTAATTTTAGAGAATTGACTTTTAACGTAGGTGTGCGTGTAGATAGATATGATGCCAATCAATATGTATTGCGCGATCCATACTCATTATACGATATTAAAACTATTGCTCAAACAGGTTCTCAGTTTGCGCATCCAACAAATTTAGAAGCAGATAAAACTTTTGTTTATCTTAAAAATTCCGATGACCCTTCGGCAGGTGTTGCTGGTTACCGTTTAGACAGCAGATGGTATGATGCTTTTGGAAATGAGTTAGCAACAGGCGCAAATGTCGCAAATGCCTCATCTACAGGAACGATTACACCATATCTTGCAGAGTTAGATAATATTAAAGATATCAACGAAATTAGAGGATTGATTCAAGACCCTAAGCGATTTAAGCCAGAAGGTACTTTTACAAAATATATACCACAATGGGTTATAATGCCTCGTTTACAATTTTCATTCAATATTGCTCAAAACGCTTTGTTCTTTGCGCACTACGATGTGTTGAGCCAGCGTCCGCAAGGCAGCCGATCGTTAATGGAGCCAACTGATTATTTGTTTTTTAACCAAAACATTAGCACGCCTATCAATAATCCTAATTTACGTCCTGAAAGAACGATAGATTTTGAATTAGGATTTAAACAAAAGTTAGCTGATTTTGCTGCTGTAACTATTTCAGCATATTACCGCGAATTCCGCGACCAAGTTCAAATTAGGTACTTCACTTTTGCCTTCCCTAAAAATTATATTACTTACGACAATATAGATTTTGGAACAGTTAAGGGTTTTAAATTGGATTTGGAGATGCGCAGAATTAAAAACTTCAAAGCAACTGCCAATTACACTATGCAATTTGCTGAAGGCACTGGTTCAAGCGACCAAGCGCAATTAAGTTTGGCACAAGGCGGCTTTGATAACTTGCGCACAATTAGCCCTTTGAATTTTGATGCTCGTAATATGATAAACTTGATATTGGATTACAGTTTTGCTTCTGGAAAGGAATATGATGGTCCTGTGAGTAAATCTGGTACTCAGATTTTAGCAAACTCGGGTTTCAACTTTAATATTCGCGCTCGCTCAGGAACCCCATTTACTTCACAGTCTAATGTTACCCCTGATGCTTTGAATGCTGCACCAAAGCGTTTGTCTCAAGGTTCTATAAACGGGTCTCGCTTGCCTTGGAACTTCCGTGTAGATTTCAGGATATTCAAAGGATTTGATATAGTTACAAATAAAAATAAGGATAGAGAATTTCAACGCACTTTAAACTTTCAAGTTTACTTACAAATTCAAAACCTGTTGAATGCAGCAAACCCAATAAATGTGTATCGTTTTACGGGTAATCCAGATGATGATGGTTATTTGAGTTCAACATTAAGCGATTCACCAAAAGATGCAGCTTATAATCCTCAGTCTTTTGTGGATTTGTATCGCGCTTTTGTGAACGACCCTAGCAACTATAGTTTACCACGTAGAATTTTCCTTGGATTCCAATTTAACTTCTAAATGAGATATTAACGAAATGATAAAAGCTGAAATATGAAAAATATAACAAAATTATTAGCGCTTGTATTGTTGCTGCCTTTTGCAGTTAATGCAAATATTGATGTTACCGTGGGCAAGAAAAAAGCACAGGTAAAGCCTCAAGGCTATTACAAAACAGAGGCAGGCGATTGTGCACCTCCGGTTTCGCAAACTGATATGGACATTAACAATGTTCGTACACGCTTGCTAAATGGTGGTGACTTGTGGTGGGATTTATCTGTTGCGCGATATGAAGTGCCAAAGGCAAATCCTCCGGGTTCAACACAAGCATTGAATATGTTGTTTGCTGGGGCAATTTGGGTTTCTGGTGTAGATGCTGGAGGTAACCTAAAAGTAGCTGCAATGCGTTATCGCCAAGTTGGATACGACTATTGGGCTGGACCACTGGATAATAAAGGTGAAGTTACGAAAACTACTTGTGTGAAATGGGACAGGCATTTTAATGTTTTAGGTACTGAAATTGAGCAGTTTCAAAAGGCTTTTGAAGCAGCAAATGGTACGCTTGCGGCAAGTGCAATTGCGCCAGACGTATTAAGATGGCCAGGCAAAGGAAATCCTGTTTTAGCCGCAGATGGCTTTGAAGTTTCCAGTGTTTTAGCACCGTTTCGCGATGTGGACGGCAATGGAATTTACGACCCGACTAAAGGTGATTTTCCAACCATTTACGCAAGTGCATTTCCTGCTCCAGATACATTAGGTGCTTATGGCGATCAAATGATTTTTTGGGTAATGAATGACGCGGGCAATATCCATACTGAATCGAGTGGACAGGGTATTGGTATTCAGGTAAATACTTTGGCTTTTGCGTTTAAGACAACGGATGAGATTAACAACATGACTTTTTACCGTTATAACATCACCAATAAATCTTCTCTCGGATTGCGTCAAACTTTTATTTCGCAATGGAGTGACCCTGATTTAGGTAATTCTGCTGATGACTATGTAGGTTGTGATGTTGGAAGAAGACTTGCATTTGTTTATAACGGAGATAATTTTGATGAAGCTGCAAATGGTGTAGGAGGTTATGGAACTCAGTTGCCATTGGGCGGTATTGTATTTTTTGAAGGACCTAAGGATACATCAGGCAATGAGTTGGGCTTGACCAGTTTCGTTTACTTCAACAATGAACAATCTGGACCAAGACGCGATCCAGGTTCAGCAGTAGAATATAGAAATTATATGACGGCTAAGTGGTTGGATGGAACACCGTTTACTGAAGGTGGAAATGGTTATGCAGGTACAGTAGTAACAAACTATTGTTTCCCGGGCAATCCCATTGACGGCTCTCAATGGAGTGAATGCTATCCTAATGGACCTTCTTCACAACCTAACGCAAAGGGTGATAGAAGGATGGTGCAAACTTCTGGTCCGTTTCTACTGCAACCCGGGTTGACTCAGGATGTGACGATTGGAGTAATATTTGTTCGCCCTCCAGGAGTAGGTGTAGGTACCTGCCCAGACTTGAGTTTTATACGCCCAGCTTCTGATAAAGCACAAGGTTTATTTAATCAAAAGTTCCGTTTGACGAATGGTCCTGACGCGCCAACTTTAGATATTCGTGAATTAGATCGCGAAATTATTATCAATCTTCGCAACTTGCCAGGTAGCAATAACTATGGCGAAGCATATAAAGAAGTAATTCCTGCGGCAAGTGTATTGTACCCCGGTGATACAACAGATAGAGTGAAGTATGTTTTTCAGGGATACAAATTGTATCAGGTGAGAGACAGCCGTGTATCTGCTACTGATGTAGAAGACCCAAATAAATCGTTATTAATTGCCCAAGTGGATATTAAAGATGGAGTTGGAAGAATTATTGAATTCAGGTTAGATCAATCTTTGAATTTATATGTGCCAGTAGAGCGTGTTGCTTCGGGCGATGGTACCGATAAGGGGATTCAAAATTCTTTCAGACTAACAACCGATAAATTTGCACCATCAGTTGATGAAAATCGCTTGGTAAATCACAAGACATATTTCTATACCGCAATTGCTTACGGCTACAACAATTTCGCAACTTTTAATATAAACAGACCTGACTCTACACAACCGGAACCATTTAAAGCAGGCAGAAAAAACTTCAAAATTTATTCTGCACTTCCTCACAAAACAGAAGTGCGCAATGAAGGCACCGTGTTGAATGCTCAGTTTGGAGATGGTGTAGAAGTAAGAAGGATAGAGGGCGCAGGTAATGGAGGTAATGCGGTTGATTTGACTGATGAAACTATTGGTAAAATTTTGAGTTCTGCACCTCAGCATTACACAGATACTTTGGTATATAAAAAGGGCAAAGATCCTATCAAATTCAAAGTGGTTGACCCAATGAAAATTCAGGAGGCAGATTGGGAAGTTCGCTTTAAGTTGATAACCGATTCTACAATTTCAAAAACTTTAATCAGAGACACCAATGGTATAGTGGTGAAAATAGATTCTGCGGCAGCAGTTGATACAATCATTACTTGGGTATTGCATAAATTAAATAACGATGGCACTGTAGCGGATGTTATCAATAGCGAAATAGTGCCTTACTTTAAACGTAAGTTGATTGACTATAAAACTGGTTCACCTGTTGTAACAATTGATGAGCGCACCTCGCGCCCTTATGAGCAATATATCTTCACACAAAATGGAGCTGTACAAAATGATTACGGCTTCTCACTCACTTTTGGTTATCCTGTTGCTGTTTATACCAATCGTACTAATGGTAAGCTAATCTTCGATTATTTGACTAGCAGTGTAGAAAATACAGATCCTACAGACCCATGGTTATCTTTCTTAAAAGATGAGGGTGAAAAGGACGTTGCTAATTGGATTCGTTCAGGTTCATTGTTAGGTGATTTGTCAGGTGCATGGAATCCAAATAGATACCGTACAGGAATAGTGGACACAGCGTTTACAGATCCTAATAAAAATTTTGATAAAATGGCTGCAGGCTCGTGGGCGCCATACGCATTGACTTCTAACTTTTCTATGGAGAATAATGCTACTTGTCGCAATTATGAGATAGGTAATGACATAGGTCCTATCTACATCAACAATCCTGGGTTTAAGTGGAGAAATTATACAAACACATACAGCTATACAGGGCAGCAAGGTCAGTGTAACCAAGCTAATCTGCTCAATCCAATGCCTCAAAATAACCTTGAGGAGTTAATAAGTGTGGATATTGTTATTACACCAGACACTAGCAAATGGTCAAGATGTATTGTGTTTGAAACTGGAGAGGAATCTGGTACAAACCAAGGAGCAGATATTGCACCCAATGGCAGATCACCACGCAAAGGTCAAATTCGCAGAGCACTTTCTAAAAACAAAGATGGTTCTGTGGCATTCGATTTAAACCAAAATTTCGATTTTGTTGAAGATACGGGTCGTGGTTGGTTTCCAGGTTATGCTATAAATGTGGAAAATGGTGAGCGATTGAATATTGCTTTTGGTGAGGCTTCTGACTATGCTGCCCAAAGAGGTAATGATATGTTTTGGAACCCTACCGCTACTATTTACTCAACCATTGTGTTTAATAATCGTGTTCCACCGCGCGAGCCGTTTTTTGGTGGTAAACACTTCATTTATGTAATGAATACGAGATATGATGAAGGCAAGGAGGCGCAGGAAATTTTGTTATCTAATTACAACGTTCCTGGTCCTACCAATGTTATCAATAGTCGCGTTCAGGCTTTGCACCGCAATTTGCTTTATACAGCAATTCCACATTTGAACAAAAATTTTGAGTTCAAAGAATTAGCTGGAAACAAAATTGTGCCTCCTTCGGAAGTGAAAGTGAAGATTCGCGTGGAAAGACCATTCACGGAATTTGCTACCCGTGCCACTTTTATTGATGCAAATAGTACAGGAGGTTTGCCTCGCTACCAATTCAGCACAAAAGGTTTGGCAGCAGTTGATAATCAAAAAGAGGTTGCCAAAAATGCTTTGGATTTAATTCGTGTGGTTCCAAATCCTTATTTGGCTTACTCAACTTACGAAACATCGCAATTTGACACACGTGTCAAAATTATCAACCTACCTAACAAGTGTGAGATTAACATATTTACACTTGATGGAACTTTTATCAGAAGGTACTCGCGCTCAATTGATATTGATCCTTCAACAAATTCTAAGGTGGATATATCAGATGGTGCGGCAATAACGGATGGCGTTATTAACTTAGATAGTTCTATAGATTGGGACTTAAAAAATGACAGAGGTATTTCAGTAAGTAGTGGGGTTTATATTATTCACATAAAATCCCAAGGTTTGGGAGAGCGCACTCAAAAAGTATTTTTAGGTATGCGTCCACCAGATATTTCAAACTTCTAAAAAATGCACGCGCATTGCCGATTTTTATCGGCAATGCTTTTTTCGTAAAATAAGATATTCAGTAAGCAATAATAGAGATGAAAAAAGTTTTACTTATAGCAGCGACCATCGGAGCCTTACAAGTTTTTGCGGGTAATCCGGATAGGCGTGGTGAATCAGGGGCAGCAGAATTGGTAATGAACGGCTGGGCGCGCTCAACAGGTATGTGGGGTATGAACTCTGCGCGTGTGCGTGGCATTGAGTCAGAGCGAATAAACCCTGCTGGTTTGGGATACGTGCGCAAAACAGATGTGCAAGTTGCTTATTCTTTGTGGATGCAGGGCTCAGGTTTAGGCGTTATTCATGCAGGTTTTGCACAACAAGTAAAATCGAATGTATTTGCATTGACTATCCAATCTTTAAGTTTTGGGCAAATCATCAGAACCACTGTTGAAGATCCGCAAGGTGGAATAGGCACTTACAGCCCTCGCTTTTTAAATATAGGTGTTTCTTATGCAAAGGTATTTCCACTTGGTATTAAAGGGGGTATTACCGTTCGCTTGATAAACGAGGGTATTGATAACATTAATGCGTTCGGCTTTTCGATAGACGCAGGTTTGCTATATACTACAGGTAAAAAGAAAAATATTCACTTTGGTGTTGCTTTAAGAAACGTTGGAACGCCAATGACTTTCCGTGGCGATGGTTTTTCATTCACAGGTAATGCTGAAAGCGGACAATATCAATTGGCTTTTGATCGCAAAACTCAAAAATTTGATTTGCCTGTTCAATTAAACATTGGTGCTGCTTACGACCTTTTATTGGGTAGCGAATTTGATTTGGAGCCGGGTACAAGAACCCAAAACTACCGCATAACATTTGCTGCAAACTTTACCTCTAATGCTTACGGAAATGACCATTTTGGTGGTGGTATTGAATTCTCTTATCGCGATGTATTTATGTTGCGTGGGGGCTATCGTGGCGAAGTGGGCATTACAAACAAGACTATAAGCCAAACCAACTATTCAGGCTTTGCAGGTGGCTTTACAGTAGAAGCGCCTTTCAAAAAAGATGGTACAGGACCTCGCTTGGGTCTTGATTATTCATTCCGTTCCACTAACATTTATCAAGGTACACACAGCATGGGATTGCACTTTAATTTAGGTGGAAAGGATAAAGTGCAAGCAGAAAGTGTAGTTTCAAAAGCAACATTGGTAGATGAAAAGCCTACTAAAAAAGTAAGTTCAAAAAAATCTAAAGCAGAATTACAAGCTGATGCAGATGCAAAAATTGATTCAATAAATAGCGTTACAGAAGCTTTGCGTGTAGAGTTAGAAGCTGCTAAAAACAAAAAACCTGATACTGTGGTTCAGGTTCAAGTGAAAGAAGTAGAAGTTATAAAAGTTGATACATTGTTCTTTGGTGCTAAGTCGCATATTGAAGAAGTGAATGGCAAAAAAGTTGAGGTGTTTGATGATTACGACAATCTAGAATTTGAATCAAACTCAGCCGTTATTAGCCCAAGTTCATTCCAATACTTAGACTATTTGGTAGCTAAAATTCGTAAGAATGGAGATGCCTTATTGCGGATGAAAGGACATACGGATGACGTAGGTCCACGCGCAAAGAATGTGAAACTTTCTCAAGACAGAGTGCTTGCCGTTAAGCAATACCTGGTAAGCAAAGGAGTGGATGATTTTAGAGTGTTAACAGAGGCTTTGGGTCCTGATAAACCTCTTGTTCCAAACAACTCTGCTGCCAATCGTCAAAAGAATCGCAGGGTAGAGATTTTCCTCGAATACTAAAAGAAGTTATATTCGCATAATGGAGACGCTTCTGCATCGCAGAGGCGTCTTTTATTTTCATAAAAGAACCAATCAATTATTATGTCAATATTTTTTATGACTAAAGAAGGCTACGAAGCCTTAGAAGCAGAAGTAAAGTATTTGCGTAATGTGCGCAGGCCAGAGGTGTCAAAAGCAATTGGCGAGGCGCGCGAAAAAGGCGACTTGAGCGAGAATGCTGAGTACCATGCCGCAAAGGAAGAGCAAGGTCATTTGGAGGCTAAAATTTCTGAAATGGAAACCAAGTTGGCAAGTGCGCGCATTATGGACGAGAGTAAAATTGATACATCTAAAGTTGGTATTCTTTCAAAAGTAGAGGTATTGAATAAAAAGCTGAATAAGAAAATGGTTTTTACTGTTGTAAGTGAAGCTGAAGCTAACTTAAAAGAACGCAAAATATCATCTTCGTCACCAATTGGTGCAGCACTCATGGGCAAAAAAGTAGGGGAGGTGGCTACTGCCAACACACCTGCTGGTGCTATGGAGTTTGAGGTGCTTTCGATAAGTGTTTAAGATAGGGATTGCAGTAGAATGACTGCTTGAAGTTTAAACTTCAACAAATGCACGTTTTTTAATGTTCAAATTAAAAGTCTGGTAGTTAAAATGTTCAAAGCCTTATTCGGAATATTACGAATGCTACACTGACCGTTCAAAGCCCTATTCTGAATATTGCGAATGCCACACTGAATGTTCATCGTTCTGATTTGCAATTTTTAGAATGCTATAAGGAATTTCACCGCTCTACATTCCAATTTTATAATCGGTTAATGTAAACCATAGCAAGTGCTGGCTAAATTTTTTACAAGTGAATATACTTCTCCTTGTAATTGAAGCATTTTAGCAAACAAGAATCAAGGGAGCCCTATTAATAATTTTCTTGAAAACATGTTGAATTGCCGATAATTTTACAAACTTTTTCCCCTTTCGCGTTTTTTGCGCATTATATTCGCGCCCTCAAATAGAATTCCGTAAAGTTCTAACACTGTGAAATGCCTTGGTACATTTCATTGCAAAAATGGGGTTAATCCTTTGCGGGCGGTTCCATTTGGGCTTTTTCAAATTAATAATTATAAAATGAAATTATCTTCTTTCGACTTTGCGCTCCATAAGGACGCTATTGCAGAATACCCTTCCAAAAATCGCGATGAAAGCCGCATGATGGTTGTAAACCGCCAAACAGGAAAAATTGAACACAAGCACTTCAAAGATATTCTGAAATATTTTGGTGATGGCGATGTGATGATTTTGAACAATACTAAAGTGTTTCCTGCGCGACTTTATGGTTTGAAAGAAAAAACTGGAGCAAAGATTGAGGTATTCCTTTTGCGCGAATTGAACCGCGATGCTTTGTTGTGGGATGTGTTGGTTGACCCGGCACGCAAAATTCGCGTAGGTAATAAATTGTATTTTGGTGAAAACGATGACTTGGTTGCAGAAGTGGTAGATAACACCACCAGCCGAGGCAGAACCATTCGTTTTCTTTTTGACGGAGGCTACGACAAATTCAAAAAAATATTGTTTGGCATGGGTGAAACTCCACTGCCTAAATATATCAAGCGCAAACCAGAAGCATCGGATGAAGAGCGTTACCAAACAGTTTATGCTAAAGAAGAAGGTGCAGTAGCTGCCCCTACCGCAGGTTTGCACTTTAGCCGCGAGCTATTGAAAAAATTAGAAATCAAAGGTGTGGATTATGCTGAGGTTACTTTGCACGTTGGTTTGGGAACCTTCCGCTCCATTGATGTAGAAGATCTTTCAAAACATAAAATGGATGCCGAGCAGATTGAAATTTCAGAAAAAGCAGTAAAGATTGTAAACGGAGCTAAAGTTGCTGGTAAAAAAGTTTGTGCTATTGGCACGACCTCCATGCGTACCATCGAAAGCGCAGTTACAAGCACCGGACAGTTGAAGCCCTACAGTGGTTGGACAAATCTATTTATTCATCCACCTTACAATTTTAATATTGCAAACTCAATGGTTACCAACTTTCACTTGCCTAAAAGCAGTTTATTGATTATGGCTGCTGCATTTGGTGGTTATGATTTAATAATGAAAGCCTACGAGCAAGCTGTTAAAGAGAAATATAAGTTTTTCAGTTATGGTGATGCCATGCTGATCCTCTAATTCTTTTTTAATAGAATAGAAAACAAAAAAGGAGCGTTGCAAAACGCTCCTTTTGTTTTTATAAAAATGCTGATGTAATTAAAGAGGATTGATATTAAAAGAACTTGAGCGCCTTAAATTCTCCAAGAATTCGCGCACAGCGGAAACACTTACTACACGCTCAGCAAAAAATGATTTCGCCTCTTTTTCTTCAACTTCATTAGCTTGAAACTGCGCAAGGATATTTGTAAGGTGCATCTTCATGTGTCCCGCTTGAATGCCCACAGTAATCAATGAACGAATAGCACCAAAGTTTTGTGCTAAACCAACAGCCGCAATTATTTCCATCAACCCTTTTGCGCTTGGATTGCCTAATAACTCCAATGAACGTTTTGCCAACGGATGCAAAGAAGTTAAACCACCAACCGTGCCGATAGCAATTGGAAGTTCAAGCCAAAATTGAAACATGCCGTTTTCTACTTTTGCCTTTGAAAGACTTCTGTATTTACCATCGCGGCAAGCATAGGTGTGGGCGCAACTTTCTACAGCACGAAAATCGTTGCCCGTAGCCATCACAACACTATCCACGCCATTCATTATACCTTTGTTGTGTGTGGTGGCACGATAAGGGTCAATACATGCAATGCGTACAGCGCGTTCAAATTTCCAAGCAAATTCTTCTGCCGAAATTGTGCCATTGGCAAATGTGCCGAGTTGCTCAACTGGGCATTTTACTTCGGCACGCACGATACAATTGGGTGTGTAGTTAGATAGAATACACATCACAATATCTACTTCCTTTTCATCGTGATTAAAAATTACACTGCCAGCAATTTTCTCTTTCAACAGCTTGCCGAATTCCTCTAAGCAAGAGTTGATAAAGTTTGCACCCATCGAATCAACTGTTTCAAAATAGGCGCGTATTTGATAGTAATCTTTTTCTTCTGGGAACTCAATCAGTTCCATATCTAAAACTCCACCACCACGTTTTTCCATGTTGGTAGTAAGTGCTTGAACGCCCGTACGCAAATCATCTTTAATCGAATCGAAAAACTTAAACAGCTTATTGCGATTGCCTTTGTAAGTAAAATGCACCTGCCCAACTTTTACAGTGGCAGAAACATTGCTTGTAAAGCCACCTCTGTCTAACCAAAACTTTGCGGCATTGGATGCTGCTGCTACCACACTGCTTTCCTCCGTAACCATGGGCACAGCAAACACTTTGCCATTTATTAAAAAATTTGGAGCAATACCAAAAGGAACCGGAAAGTTAGTAAGTGTGTTTTCCGAAAACCCATCCAACAGCTTTTGCGATTCAATATTATCGTGCCAAAATGCGGCAAACTCTTTAAGAACATCAACAGGATTAGCGTAGAGGAAATTCTTGGCAATCCAAGAAATCTTTTCACTCTTATTCAGTTTTGAAAAGCCCGCTACCTGCTTATTATCTCCCGACTGTTCACTCATTACTTTGCGAAATTAAGATTTAAAGTGTTTTCATACAATTTTCTGAAAATTCAATACAATACATAAAATATGTTTAACGCTAAAAGTGATTGGAATAATTAAAAGCAAAGCGTAAATTCGCCATTCCGCAGCCGAGTTTGCTGTAAATTTTTAATTTTTTTATAATGAACAATAGAGATTTGAATGCCTTTGTGCCCCTTGCAACCTTGCTAGTAGTGATGAGTAGTTTATTTATGATGCACTCTTGCGAAAAAGACACTGAGATAGATAAAATTTATGAACCTATTACTGTTGTGCAGCCGGATTCTGTAGTAGCAAAGTTGAAGCAAAAAGACGGCTTGGCACTGGAAATTAAATTTGTTACTGACCGACCGATTGTCTATGCGCAAGGCTTATATTCGATTGATTCAACTAACTCGGGTCAATTTGATATGGCAGGCAGCGATACCATTTTTGTTTTGTTTGATTCTATACCGAAAACCAACAAAAAAACCTACACAGGTGAATTTAAAGTAGATTCAATTAAAGTGGGGCATAAAGTAAGAGTGAAACTGAGTATGCAAGCATTGGGCAATTCTGGTGTTGTTGCGCCATCGCATTACTTTGAAAAATTCCTGCGATTTGATGTGATAAAATAGTTGCCCCTTGTGCAGTGAACTAAATCGCCCAATTATTTTTTAGTAAAATTCTCCTGTTACTTTCTTTGTCAGCCACACAACGTTCATATATTGGTTGCCGATGCTCAAAATATTCAATGATTGGTTGCGAAAATTTTGGCGATTCTTTCCAGTGCAATTGCTGGTAGTATCGCTCAGAAAGCATCAGGCTTTATTGATTTTTTGGATATTTATTTTCACCATAGTTGTTGGCAGGTTTGCAGCAAGTTATGGTGTGCCTTATCTTTTTCTAGACCCTGAATATCTCGGTAATGTTGGCTATTTGAGTTTTGCCTTTGTGGGCATGGGCTTTGCTGCCATGTTTGTTACTTGGAATATTGTAAGCTACATGTTGCACAGCCATCGCTTTGAGTTTTTGGCAAGTTTAGAAAAACCGCTTACAGTTTTCTTCATCAACAACTCTATTGTTCCCATTATTTTTTTATCAGGTTACATCTGGGCAATCGTACGTTTTCAATCGCAATTTGAATTCCAAAACTGGAAGATTGTTGCATTAATTCTGGTAGGTTTTGCTGCGGGTTTTGTATTTATTCTGCTGGTGACTTCTATTTATTTTCAACTCACAAACAGCTCGGTTACAAATGTTGCTAAAAGCAACAAGTTGGAACTAAAGAAAAGGAGGATTATAAAAAGGCTACAACTAAACGAGGAGCTTGAACCCGCTGCAAAATGGCGTGTGGATTCGTTTATTTCTTCAACACTAACCTTTAGGCACACCCGCTCTGTTGAGCATTATGGTGACGTGCTATCTAAACTTGTTTTTCGTCAGCATCACCTGAACTCTTTGTTAGCTCAAATTGTTACCATTGCATTGTTGATAGGCTTAGGCTTTTATGTAGAAAATCCCTTTTTTCAGATTCCTACTGCAGCAAGTGTTTTTCTTGTAAGCTCTGTTTTGATTTCTCTGGTAGGTGTTTTTATTTATTGGACTGGTGGCTGGGGAACAACGGCTATTGTGGTGTTTATTATTATAGTAAATCAACTTACCAAATATGACTTTTTTGGTTACCAAAGTCGCGCTTTTGGTTTGATGTATGATGGCGCGCAAGCCTCCTATACTTTAGATACTTTACGCAGCATGTCATCAGATGAAAATATTGCTGATGACAAAAAATACTTCATCAAAATTCTGAATAACTGGAAGCAAAATAACATCCGTCCGGGTAAAGGTGAAAAGCCTAAAATGGTTTTTTTGAATAGTAGTGGTGGTGGTTTGCGCGCAAGTGCTTTCACTATGGCAGTGTTTCAAAAAGCGGATAGTTTATTGAATGGCAGCCTGATGAAAAAAACCTTTTTGATGAGTGGCGCCAGCGGAGGTGCTGTTGCATTTGCCTACATACATGAGTTGAATTACAGACAGGCAACAGGCAGCACTTTTAATCTGTGGGATAGAACTTTTTACGACCGACTTTCATTGGATTTGTTGAACCCAATGGGCATCAGTATTCTGAGCAATGATTTGTTTTTCCCTATTCATAAATTTAAGATTGGGAAACAAACTTATTTCCGCGACCGTGGATATATGTTTGAAAAATATTTAGCATTGAATACTGGAATGGATTTTGAAAAGAAGCTCTCCGATTATCGCGCGGCTGAGTATCGCGCACAAATTCCTTTACTCATTTTTCACACAGCTATTATCAACGATTCGCGGAATTTTTACATGAGTGCGCATCCCGTACGTTTTCTTATGCGCCCATGCAGCAAACGAAGTTATAACCTTGACTTAAGTATTGATGGGGTAGATTTCTGTAATCTTTTTAAACAACAGCAGGGTTATGAATTGCGTTTGCTTTCAGCAGCAAGAATGAATGCTTCTTTCCCTTTTATTCTGCCGCATACCATTCTGCCAAGCGAGCCTCCTACTTATGTTTTTGATGGAGGTGCTATAGATAATTTTGGTGTAGAAACCACCATTAAATTCCTTACGGTTTTTAAAGATTGGATAAACGAAAACACAAGTGGTGTGGTGATTTTGCAAACCCGCGATTCACAGAAGGAAGAAGAGCCACAGGAGACACGCCAAAAGACTTTTCTGCAAAGTGTTTCGCAACCTCTCGGTTCTTTTTATAATAATCTTGAAAACATTCAAGACAACCACAACGACACCAAACTTGCTTATGTAAATGACTTGCTGAACGGCAAAATTCAGTTCATTCTTTTTGAATATATACCCGAAAAGAAAACTGAAAAAGCATCTATGAGCTTGAGGCTTACTTCGCGCGAAAAAAGAGAAATACTCAATTCTCTTTACCGACCAAACAACACACGCTCGTTTGATTTAATGCGAAAGGCATTGACGGATTAAAATAGTTTTTAGTAGCCCTGCATAGATGAAGTTTATACCTCTATTAACCAAACTTGAATACTTGCATTTTTGGTTTCATGATCACATTGTGAATCAAGCATTAGGTGGAACTTGCTTTTCTTAAATGCATCATCAATTTTGAAATAGAAGGCACATTGCGAGGCAGCATTTTCATTATTAATCGGTGTGTACATTCTTATATTTCTTTCCTTAACACTATCACTTTTCTCCAATTTTGCATGTAAAGAACTTCCCCACAAGCCAGTTGAATTTTCACCTTTGAATTCGACTTTCAAAAATTGTTGTTTTACTACACCTGAAGTAAATTTTTCTAAATCGAATTCAGTTATTAGAAATGATTTTGAATAGTCAACTTTTATTTTTTCAAGACTTAATTCCTTAATCAATATCTTACTTGAAATGTTTTGAGGTAATACAAATTCATCCGTATCTAAAAGACTAAAATTTTCTGCGTTTGGTGATGGATTTAAGTAAATTGATTGATAGTACTTCCTGTTCATGTGGTCGTGATGAATAGTTCCATTTGCAAATTGATATAGCTGAAAAATATTTACTGCAATCAAAAAAGTAAACACAGGAATTACAAAATACTTCCACTTACTATTTAAAATATGCTGCACAAGAGCAGTAAGAGCTAAAGCCAATACAGGATAGCTTTGAACCAATGCGCGCGTACTGTAACTGCCTCCATATCGCCAATCAAACCAGGAAATAATAATCCATGTATTGATTAGAAAAAAAATAATTGTAGCGCGCTTGAATGGAAGATTTTTAATAAAGAAAAAACCCAACACAAAAAAAATGGTTATTGGCGTGTAAATAAACCAACCTTTTTCCCAACCAAACAATACGCGCCACCAAGGATTCAAAAATACCCATTTTGAGCCTACATCATATACTATATTTCCAGTGATGTAATACCAGTAAACTATTTGTGGAAGAATGCCCAGAAAGCCACCTACAGCAGCCCAAAGAATATGTTCTCTGTACTGTTTAACCAACGCCCACTTTTGTTTACTTGAATCACTATTAAATTCACCCCAAAACAGTGGCACAAGCAACATAGTGGCTTCTGTCGGACGACAACACGTAGCTAATCCGATAAGATATCCGGAAAGTAAAGCCCATTGAGGCTTTGGCTGTTTATACCAAGCTATAGTTACTAATAACTGAATACAAAAAAGTAAGAAGATATAATTGTGTGTTAGTGCAGAATCTAAAGAAACATAAATGGGAAAATTTGTGCCTAGCACAACAGCAAGAATGGTAATAGCAGCCGCTGTATCTGTAAAATATTTCAGTAATACTTTTCTTAGTAGCAATAGAGCAATAAGAGCATAGAAAAGCGCAGCAATACAAATCGCAATTTGATATGGTGCAGAAAAACCATCTGCTGGATAGCCTAAAGCAGTTGCAAGTGAATGCGCTATTAAAAAGAATGGAAGAAAGAGAAAGGACAAGCCTAAAAAATACTTGCCTACATAATTTCCATTCTTGTGTAGATTTGCCTGATAAATATGACCTGACAAATTATATTTGGAATTAGCTTCAAAAAGCCAGTCCAACTTCTTCAGGTCTTTGTAAATAAACACACCAGGTAAATAGAAGTAATAGCCAAGTGCATCCCATGTGGTAACCTTCACTAGCCTTATATCGCGATTTGGTGCAGAAGTAATTCTGAATGAAATGAGAAAAATAATACTTAAAAGAATTACTAAAAAGCTTTTCATCTATTTATGGTAAATCGAATAAATAATCTCGTTTAGGTCTGTATCACACCCACACTAAACTGCTTGGTTATTGGTGCATGATTTGCAGCTTCTATACCCATCGAAATTATTTTGCGTGTATCAAGCGGGTCAATAATTCCATCAGTCCACAATCTTGCTGCGGCATAACGCGGTTCGAGTGTTTCGGCATATTTTGCTTTTATGGTATCCAGCAAATGTTTTTCGTCTTCGGGCGAAACCTCCTTGCCTTTTGCCTTCATGTTGCTTACCTGAATTTGCAGCATCACCTTAGCCGCTTGCTCGCCACCCATCACCGCAATTTTTGAATTAGGCCAAGCAAAAATCAGGCGCGGGTCATAAGCCTTTCCGCACATAGCGTAGTTGCCAGCACCATAGCTGTTGCCAACGATAAAAGTGAATTTTGGCACTACCGAGTTTGCCACTGCTGCCACCAATTTTGCACCATCTTTAATAATGCCACCTTGCTCGCTGCGGCTGCCTACCATAAAGCCCGTTACATCCTGCAAAAACACCAAAGGAATTTTCTTTTGATTGCAATTCATGATAAAGCGCGCGGCTTTGTCGGCACTGTCGCTGTATATCACACCGCCAAATTGCATTTCGCCTTTTTTGCTTTTCACCACCTTGCGTTGGTTGGCTACAATGCCCACGCTCCAGCCGTCCACGCGCGCATAGCAGCAGATAATGCTTTTGCCATATTCTTCTTTATACTGAATCACTTCGCTTTTATCCACCAAGCGTTTTATCACTTCCAGCATGTCATATTGCTTAGCAGAATCCGATGGAATGATGCCATAGATTTCAGTTTCATCCAGCTCAGGTTTTTCAGATTCGATGCGGTCGAAACCTGCTTTTTCGTTATGCCCAAATTTATCTACCAAACCGCGAATGGTTTCTAAGCAGTGCTTATCATCTTTCATTTTATAGTCGGTAACACCGCTTATTTCGCAATGTGTAACCGCCCCGCCCAAGGTTTCATTATCAATATCTTCACCTATCGCGCTTTTCACCAAATAGCTTCCTGCTAAAAACACCGAGCCGGTATTTTCAACAATCAAAGCCTCATCGCTCATAATAGGCAAGTAAGCACCGCCCGCAACACAACTGCCCATGATGGCAGCAATTTGTGGAATGCCTGCCGCGCTCATCACCGCGTTGTTGCGGAAGATTCTGCCAAAGTGTTCTTTGTCCGGAAACACCTCATCCTGCATGGGTAAAAACGCACCCGCGCTATCCACTAAGTATATTATCGGAATACGATTTTCCATCGCAATTTCCTGAATGCGCAAATTCTTTTTTGCCGAAATAGGAAAGTAGGCGCCTGCCTTTACCGTGGCGTCATTTGCAGCCACAATGCACAGCCTGCTTTTTACATAACCCATCATGGCAACGGTGCCACCGGCAACGCAGCCACCTTGCTCGGCATACATGTTCCAGCCTGCAAACGAACCAATTTCTACAGTTGGTTTGCCTTTGTCAAACAATAAATCCAAACGCTCGCGAGCCGTGAGTTTGCCTTTTGCTTTATGCTTCTCAATTGATTTTTTTCCGCCACCCAATTTGATTTGCTCTAACTGTTTTTTCAGTTCGCTCACCATTAGGCGGATGCTATCTTCGTTCTTATTGAATTCTAAATCGTTTGCCATGTTTTGTAAAGAGGGCGCAAACTAAACAGAAAAGATTTAGAAGGTGTTTTGATTTCGCTATACTTTTTAAAACTTAAACTGATGCGGTCTTTCTTCTTGTAGTAAGGGCGGTACTAAAAATTGTCCTTTTATCTCCCTTTTGTTGTAGCCTGCGAAAATCCCGCCAAAGGCGGGAAGGGAGATTTAGAGGGAGGAGTTTTTAAACATTCAATTTTTAGAACCGTCCATAATTGCCCGCTTTATTAATGCAAGTTTAGCTTAGGCGTATAAGTTTACCTACAAAATGCGTCAGGAAAACCACCGTCAAAGTCTGCACGCATTGTCGGAGTATTTTGTTTTTAGCTTCCGCTTGAAGCGATTAGAAAAACAAACAGTACAAAAATTACTGTCAAAATAAGGTGCTTAATTTTTCAATCACTAACATTGCGCTATGCAGTTCTCGGACATAATAGGGCAGGAAGGCGCAAAGCGAAAACTGATGAATATGATTTCATCGGGCAGAATGCCGCACGCGCTTTTGATTAGCGGCAGCGAAGGCTCGGGCGGCTTACCATTGGCTTTTGCCATTGCGAAATATTTAAACTGCGAAAACCCAAATGCAAGCGATTCATGTGGCGAGTGCAATTCATGTTCCAAGGCGAAAAAATTGATTCATCCCGATATATTTTATACCTATCCAACCATTGCTAAAAAGAGTGGCGATAAACCTGTAAGTGCTGATTTTATTACCGAATGGCGCAAGGCAATTAATGAAAACCCATACATCACTTACAACGAATGGCTGGATGCAATTGGTGCCGAAACAAAACAGGGCAACATTACCACTCACGAGTGTCACGAAATTGTGAGGCGCATCAGTTTAAAGAGTTACGAAAGCCAGTACAAAGTACAAATTGTGTGGCTGGCTGAGTTGCTGCGCGAAACCGGAAATGTGTTGCTGAAAAGTATTGAAGAGCCGCCTCCAGGCACGGTGTTTATTTTGGTAACCGAGCAGCCAGATTTAATTCTCACTACCATTCTTTCGCGTACACAATTGTTGCGTTTGCCACCAATCGAAACCGAAGCTATTGAGGCAGCTTTGCAGCAAAGGTTAGAATTGGATAAAAGAGAAGCTGCCCCCGAAATAGCACATCTTTCAAATGGCAGTTGGGTTGCGGCAATGGAACTTGCCCACAACGAACAGATAGAATCCGAAGCTATTTTTCTTGCATGGTTGCGTTTTTGTGCCGGAAAGTTTTCTGTACAAACGGCTTCGGGTTTAATGAATTGGATTGATGAGTTTCATACCCTTGGCAGAGAGAAACAAAAGTTACTGTTGCAATATGGTTTGTTCTTTATTCAAAATTGTTTGGAAGAAAAAACTACAGGCAAAAATCGCCTGCAACAAGGTGCCTTAGAAGCATCCAAGAAAATTGCTGCAAGGTATCCTTTGGAAACACTAAAAGAAGTGCACGATGTGCTGAATAAGTTTCATTATCACATTGAGCGCAATGCACATGCCAAGATTGCTGCCATGAGTAATTCTCTTTTAATTTCTGAAGCATTTAATGCTTAATTATTCATCAAAATAAATCCACAATGGAAAACAATTTCTTTAGTTCTGCTTTAGGCAGATTCAGGTTAGTAGCTATTTTAGAAGGGATCTCTTATTTGGTATTGCTATTTATAGCCATGCCGCTAAAGTATATTTGGCAAATGCCGCTTGCGGTAAAATATACGGGCTGGGCGCATGGTGTTTTGTTTGTGTTGTATATGGTTCTACTACTATTGGTTTGGATTGAACTTAAATGGAAGTTCACCAAAGTATTGTGGGCATTTATTGCTTCATTTATCCCTTTCGGCACATTTATTTTAGACAAACAATTGAAGAACGAAAGCAAATAAAGTCGCAAGTTTATACAAACAAAAAAGGCTGCCTCAAACGAAGCAGCCTTTTTTTATTCTTCAAAAAACTTAATTAACGAACTACATTGAATTTGTAAGAAGATGTTTTAGCATCGCTTTTTACACGAGTAATGTACAGACCACCTTGTAAATCGCGTATATCAACTTTATCAAAGTAACTCTCATTGCTGAAAGTTGAGTTGATTACATTTTTAACCACGCGACCGTTCAAATCAAGAATGTCAATAGAAACATTGTTTGTTTCATTTACATCAAAACCGAATGTCAACTCGTTAACAGCTGGATTAGGGAACATACGGAATTGCAAATCAGATTTTGCAGGATCTGTGATGCTTGAAATAATCGCAGTGTCTTTCAAGAAAACTATTTGTGGGAATGGAGCACTTGGAAGACCAGCGAAAATTCTGAAAGCTGCTCCGTTTTTGTTTGCAGCAGAATCAATAAATCCTGAAGCAAGAACTGTAACTGCTTTACCATCTAAAGCACCTAGTGGCACGATGTATGATTTGTAAGTTGTTCCACCTGGAACTTTCAAGTCAACAACTACATTACCTAATGAAGTTGGCAATGAAGTACCAACACCAGTAACATTTGCAACTTGGAATTCACCATATTTTAGGTTTGAAATTAAACTTGCTCCACCAAGACCTGGTGCAGTTAAGCTAATTGTAGGAGCATCTGTAGCACCATGGAAAACCGTAACCTGAGTTGAACCAGTCATTTGCGTAACACGTACAGGTTTTTTGATGAAGAAGTTTAATTTTTTACTTATACCATCAGGGTTATTTGTGAAACCAGTTGTGTCAGAAAGACCTGAAACAACAGCTACAACGCTATCAGAATCAAATCTTAAGGTAGTGCCGAGTACACTTGAAGAAGAATCTTTTCTGTGTAAATCAATTTCATAATCAAAATCTTGGATGAAACCTGCAGATTGGAATCCAGCTCTGAAGTTCAAACCTAATTGTTGCTTCATACCACCAACATATAAGTCAACACTTTTAAGTGAAGGATCAGCAGCATTGTGATAAACCTGAACCAATCCAGCAACTTTTTCTTTAGGTAATTGAGCTACAGTTAAGTATCCGTTTGCTTGAGCAGGAGCAACAACAGCAGCAAATAAACCAAAGCCAGCACCACCTGTTGGAGGCGCTAAAAAGCCTGACGCAAAAACAAATGCTGCTGCACCACCTAAGCCTTTAAGAGCATCAGCATTAGCTTGATAAGCTGTAACTGTTGTTCCTGTTGCATAAACGTGCAATCTTCTTGAAGCTGCAGGATATTGGAAAGAAGCTGTAGTCGCTCTAAAAGGAGCATTGTTAACAGCAGTATCTCTTTTTAATGACTGGATTGTTGTGATGAAAGACTGAACAGTTACCGCAGGAGCATCAACAGCACCATGGTGAACTGTTAGACTAACTTGTGCAGGATTTCCAGATGTGAATGAAACGCCTGAAGTAACATCCAAAGCAAAAGCTTTTGGAACACCACTTGGATTTCCACCAGCGATGTAATTGGTATCTACTAAACCATTTGCAACGATTGCATAGTTACCTGCTGGAATGCCTGCTGGGAAATTTTTTGTGTAAATCCCTTGTGCAGTTGATGTACTGGTTTTTGGAGCAACTACTAAGTCAGTATTTCCTGGAACAGCAGGAAAACCTGGGTCATAATAAAAAGCACCGCGAAATGGGAAATTGTCAATGATTTTTGATTCGCCACCAGGCAAGGCAGCATTTTTAACGTAAACGTCCACTGTGTCAGCAGCAGGATCGGCACAGTTGTGTACCACAAGAATTTTAATTTGGGCAGATGCAGACAATAGTCCCATCGTTATACCCATTGAAAGAAGAATTTTTTTCATAGAACAGAAAATTTTGTTTAAAAAATAATGAATGGCGAAGTAACAAATTGCTGCGGTATTTTGTTCTATATCCGCAGTTTTTTTTTCATATAAAAGTTCACTTTCGATTTCTTTAACACTTAGCATGAGTTTATGGGAACTCATTAAGTGTAAAATAAGACAGTATAGAATGAAGATTTATCTTACTAAAGTAGCTGTGCCTGTTTTAGTTACCTCTCGGCTATCTAGGTAAGTTACATTTAGCAGATAGGTATAAACCTCGGGATTTTGCATCACGCCTTTATAGCTTCCATCCCAATAATTAAATTGGTTGGTTGATTCAAAAATTTTTTCGCCCCAGCGATTAAATATTCTCAAATCGAAATCACGAATACCAAAACCAAAAATTTCAAATCTATCGTTTGTCCCGTCTCCGTTTGGAGAGAATAAATTTGGAATAAACAACTCGGGATTTCCTTCCACATTTACAACAACCGAGGTAGATGCAAAGCAGCCTTGATTATAATAAATGGTAAGAAAATATTCTGTTGATCTGCTGAATGGTGTTGCAATCGGGTTGGCACAATCCACACAATTTAAGCCTGTAGAAGGTGTCCAAGCATAACTTGTAATATCGCTTTGAGGATATGGTTTCAACAAACTATTCAGTTGGATAGATTGACCCATTTGAATGGTTGAATCGTCAGGGAAAATATCAACGCTTGCTGGTAGCGGCTCAGGAACGGTAACAAAGAAAGTAGTATCGCATCCAAAATTATTCAGTGCATAAATTTTGTGCGGACCCCCAGCAAGGCTTGTGAAGTTTCCAGTTTGGGAAAATACATTACTGTCGTCAATTTTATATTGATGTGGTGCATTCACCGCGGTTAAGCCAATTATGCGAATACTTCCATCTTTATACTCAGTGCCAAAGCAAGAGGTAGAATCTATGATAAGATCATAAACATCTTTTGGTGGGGTGCCGATATTGACTAATGTCCCTGCTGTGCAATTTTGACCATCGGTAATTACAACTTGATAGGATGCAGGTGAAAGGTTTTTTATTGTATCGCTAGCTCCGGGTAAAAAATTTATACCGTCAAATGAATAACTGAAACTGTAAGGTGTAGTTCCACCAATACCTGTAGGAATAATTTTTCCATCCGCTTTGCTACCACAAGATTCCGGAATGCCTATTGCTGTAACTTGCAATAGACCTGGTTGGCTGACCACTCTGCTAAATGTGTGTGTACATCCATTCGCATCTGTTACAGTGCAATCGTAACTGTTGGCAATTAAATTGATTGCAATTTGACTAGTTTGAGTGTTGCTCCAAAGGAAAGTATAAGGTCCAGTTCCCCCTGATGGGTTCGCATCAATGCTGCCATCATTATAAAGAAAACAGCTTACATCTTTTACTATTGGGTTTGCTGTTACAGGTAAAGG
This sequence comes from uncultured Chitinophagaceae bacterium, assembly GCA_964552715.1. Classification (GTDB taxonomy): domain Bacteria; phylum Bacteroidota; class Bacteroidia; order Chitinophagales; family LD1; genus UBA7692. Next base: position 37,182 of record CAZKHZ010000003.1, read on the forward strand.
TTGAGTAACTGAAACTGAAGTTGAAGCTGAGCAATTGTTCCCATCAGTTACTGTTACAGTATAAGGCGCGGTAGCATTCAAATTCCCTGCAACTACAGTAGCATCTCCATTACTCCATATATAAGTAAAATTTCCGGCTCCTCCCGATGCACTTACAGATGCACTTCCATCATTTCCGCCACCACAACGCACATTGCGTATTACGAGAGTAGTAAGTGAAATTGCTGATGGCTCTGTGATGGTATAGTTATCAGAAATAAAACAGCCGTTAGCATCAGCAACCACTAATTGATAGTTATTAGATGCAAGACCTGTATTGGTTGGTTGAGAAGGCGCGGAGTTGCTCCATACATAAGTGTAATTTGGTGATCCTCCCGAAACAGTTACCGATATTGAGCCAGTTGCCGCTCCATTACACAATACATTTACAATTGTTGCAGGTTGGGCAAAAATCAATTGAGTTGGTTCGGTTATCGTGTATATTGCGGAGGTTGTACAGTTTTTTGAATCGGTTGCAGTCACGGTATAGCTTCCTGCAATTAGACTTGGATTGGTTTGTCCGATAGCACCAGCAGGGCTGCTCCAAGCATAAGTGTAGCCAGGTGTTCCACCAATAGGATTGGCAGTGATACTACCTGTGCCAGTTCCAAAACAAGTAGCATTAATTATGGTAGGTGGCGATAGAGAAAAAGCAGGTTTATTATTTACAACAAATGAATTTGTTCCAGTGCAATTATTAGGATTAGTTACTATTACAGCATACGTGTTGGGGGCAAGTCCATTAGGGTTTGCACCTACAGCACCATTTGTCCAAGTGTAGGTATAACTTCCAACAGGAGTAACATTAGTTGCAATAATTCCATCAACATCACCAAAACAACTTACATCAGAAACTGTTGCTGAAACTAGAATTTGTGTTGGCTGAGTAACAATTGCGGAGTCGGTAAGTGTACACAAACTATCATCTCTTACTGTTACCCTGTAAGTTCCAGCTAATAAGCTTGTAATTTGGTTTGTGTTACCCGGCACACTCCATTGGTAAGTGTATGGAGGCAATCCGCCTGATGGGTTAGCAGTTACAGTTCCATTATTTCCGCCAAAGCAGGTAACGTTTGTGACTGTAAACGGATTAAACGAAATGCCATTAGCCGGTTGAGTAAGTGTATTAGATTGAGTAAGAGTACAGCTATTGGCATCAGTTACAAGCACAACATAAGTTGCGGCAGGAAGTGCTGTCGCATTCGGGCTATTCAAATTTGGATTGTGGCTCCATGAATAAGTATATTGTTGAGTACCACCAGATACAGAAACATTCACAAATCCATCATTGCCATTCCGACATCTTATATTTTTTGTAACAGCAGTGCCAAAGGCAAGTGCAGTTGGTTGACTTACAACATAAGAACCTGTGGCAGTGCAACCGTTAATATCTGTAACAGTTAACGCATAAGTATTTGCTGTAAGTGTTTGAATGGTATCATTGTTTGCAGAAGTAGGTGACCAATTGTAACTATAATTTGGTGTGCCACCATTCACTACAACCGATACAAACCCGTCATTGCCACCGTTGCACCTTACATTGCGCACGGTTTGTTGACTAACCGTCAGAATCAGTGGTTGTGTTGCTGTATATGAACCTGTTGCAGAACACCCTTTGCTATCTCTTACAGTAACTGAATAAGTAGCTGCTGATAGATTAGCTATTGAAGCTGTTACAGCATTATTTGACCATAAGTAAGTATATGGCGGAACACCTCCGCCCGGTGTAGCAGTTGCAGAACCTGTTGCACCACCATTACAATTTACATTAGTGCCTGTAACCAAAACTGTAGGCGGGGAAATAATCACATTCACTGTATCACGCGCTTGGCAACCGCTACTGGTGGCAATAACAATATATGGAGTTGTTGCCGCTGGCGTTGCTCGTGGATTAGCAATGCTGGCGTTATTCAAAGTGGGCGTAGGTGTCCAACTATACGTTACTCCACCCAAATTTCCTGTGGCTGTTGCATTTAATTGTGCTGTTCCTCCCTGGCAAATAACCGTATCAGTCCCTGCATTTACCTTTAATGAAGTATCCACCTGTACAGTAACATTATCAGAGCCTGGACATCCTTTATTGAAAACACTTATTGTGTAAGTTTGGGTAAAAATAGGATTGGCTGTTGGACTTAAAGCTGTTCGATTAGAAACAGCGTTCAAACCAACATTAGGTGTCCATGATAGTGAATCATAGCCTTGCGTTGCTTTAATAAAACGTGTATTAGGTCTCTGAGTTGATGCTATACCACCTGTAATTCCACATTGATTAGTTGCAGCACTTGAGTAAACATAACTGTTGTAGGTTGTAGCTGTAACTCTTGCTTTGTTATTTGCACTGCCTTGAGTTTGATTACTCCAACATACGTCAACTAAAACATTGCTTTGCCCGTCCCAGTCAAACCAGTTTGTTAAGTTATGAATGTTCCAAGCATTAACTGGCACGTAGTTTAGGGGACCAAACACAGTTTGCAAACCATTATTTTGAAATTGATTGATAACACTATCTG
>CAZKHZ010000003.1:39830-43068 GCA_964552715.1 uncultured Chitinophagaceae bacterium
TTAGGCTCTAAAATGAAACTTAAGGTTGATGGTTGCCCAGGGCAAATTAACACAGGCGTAGCACTCGCTTTTACAGAAGGTCCAGAACCAATCACACTAATCAAAACAGTATCGCTAGCATTGCAGCCTGCCGAATTTCTTGCAACAACAGTATATCTTGTCGTTTGAGCCGGTGATACGGTTGGTGTTTTTAATGTGCTGTCATTCATCCCAACTCCTCCGGGACTCCAGCGATAAGTAAATATACCGACAGAGGAAGGAATAGCATTTATTGTGGTGCTTTGATTCCCGCATATCACAGTATCTTTTTGTGCATCAACAGTAAAGTTTGCTGAATTTACAACCACAGTTCCAGTTCTGGTTGCTATGCATGCATTTAAGGTATAAGTAACTGTGTATGGTGTTGTGGTAGCGGGCGAAACAGTGATACTTTTTGTCGAAAGTCCGCTTGGATTCCATAAATAAGTGCCACCTGAGTCCGAAGGCATTGCGTTCAATGTTGCCTGTAAACCGCTACCTGCACAGATGGTATCATTATTTACGGTCACTGTAGGCTGTGGTTTTACAATTATAGCTCGTGAAGCAGCATCAATGCAACCCGATGCCGAATTTACAGTTAATGAAACTAAATACGTGCCGGGTGTTGAATATGTTTTTGGTGGCGGGTTTTGTAAAATTGAGGTCGTTCCATCACCAAAATCCCATGCATAACTAGTTGCAGTAACACTGTTGTTGGTAAACGAAGTTGTAACCGAACCGCAACCTGTTGAATTAGAAACTGTAAATGCTGCAGAGGGTGCCATTGTAAAAGTACTTCCAGCAAATGAAAAATTCAACGAACAATTACTTGAAGAAGTATATTGGTCAATATAAATTACGTATGTATTTCCAGCAATAACATTAGACCCAGAGCATATTTCTGCAGCGGTAGTACCGTTGCCACCACCCACACAGCCAACATTGGATGCAGAGGTAGGACCTTGCATACCTTGTGGAGATGTTGTAGAAAAAAATAATGAACCTGTGAAATTATAATTACACTTTACAAGTGTGCCTGGACAGCTAGCTGTAATATCATATACCGCCCAGTCAAACTCTGTGGTATTGGGGTTGGTAGTGCAAGTAGGCGTTGCGCGCCAGTTCAACAAACCGCTTTGCCCAACAGTAAATTTATAAATGATAGGTTTTTGCAAAGGACCCGCAGTAAAACAAGGTGGCTGAAAGCCGTTAGAACCAGAAGCAACAGGCGATGTAAAACTATTTAGGTTACACAGTAATTCAGCAGTAGTACAATCTTTTCCTCCCACGGCAGGTTGCTGGTAAGAATTGACGCATATTTCAAAAGTCCCTCCGCTATTTGTAGTTGAAGACACATAAACATATACCCTCGTCCCCGTAGGATAAACCCAATTGGCAGTTGCAGTTGCAGCCCCTGATGCAGCTACGCAGGTGCTTACTAAGGTGGAGTTACACAAGTCTGGTCTTAGAGAAACAGTCAAATTAGAAGCCGGAGTGCCGCCATTAGGTCGCACGGTGATGATGTTATTTGGGCCTTCGGTAACATAAGTAAACCAGACTTCTTGACTTCCTGCAACTTCACAGTTTGTTACAAAGCTTCCATCATCTGTAGCACCCGTTAAAGTATGGCTTCCGCAAAAAGTTCCGTTCGCAGGAATGGTAATAACAGTAGCGTTAATACAAGCGTCATTAGCCGGCTGCGCAAAAACTATTGCCGATAAAAAAATGCTGAATGATATGAGTAAATGTTTTCTCATTTTATTTTCCCTCTTGCGCTTTTTCTTTTGATTGAATTTGTGACAAAGGGTAGATAATTAAAGTTGTTTCTGATGAAAGCGTTTTAGTAACCCTCTTATTGGCGTCTCTGTTTTCGCTAATAATATCAGCAAGGTTTGATGGCAATGAAATGAAACGACCTTGAGACATAATCTCATAAGTGCCTTTCAGTTTTTCTAACTTTTCTTGTTGCGATAGCTTTGCGTTTTCTTGTAGTTGTGCAATACCTGAATGAACAAACAGCATCAACATAAATCCTAAAATATACTTCTCCATAACCAATCAATGTTTCAAAACGGGGCTGTAATATCGTTTAGATGTATGGTTTAAACAAATGGTGGGTTACACGAAGAAAATATTTTGATGAACAAATCATTAATTCTCTAAAAAATCTTGCTTTTACCGTACTAAAACACTCGTTGAAAATGACTTATCAAATTGAAGAGATTTTAGCCAATACAATCCTGATGGAATTTCACCAATAAAAAGTTCATTGCCTTCGCTTTTTAAAACTGTTCTTCCCAACACATCAATCAAATTTAAGCTTTCTATACTTTCTAAATTTACGCGAAGGGTTTCAAACCTATTTACAGGGTTCGGGTAAACAATAATTTTCTGATTCAATTTATCTTCAAAAATTGATGAAGGGTTATTTTGATGAAGCACGCCAATGGCATCTAAATCAAAACCGCTGCTTTCAAAAGGTGTGGGAAAGGGGTCGTTGATTTTGTTGCCAAAAGCATCTCGGGTGGCGAATTTTTCACTCAGGCTGCCCACCACATCTATTACTTTTACATGGGTAATATTTTCAACATCCAACAAAGGATTGCCCACCAGTTCCTGCAAATCGAATGGCGTGCCAAACCCTGCACGGTACTTGCCTGCAAGGTTATTGAGTTGCGTTGCATCCAATAAATCGAAAGTGCCTTTTTGTATCGTTGTATCTGTAAGCGAATGTGTAGCAAAGCGCACAAAATCTATGCCATTGCTGCTCACTTCTACCACAGCCAACTCTATAAACAATCCGTCAAAGCTATTTTCAAACACAGCAAAATCATAACCTGCTCCATTGCGAATAGGATGCTCGAAAGTGCAAATTGCAAAGCCGCCATCACCTAAGCTCACCACTCCCAAGCCCGACTTGCCAATTGCCAATGTATCGTGTCCCGCGCTGGCTAAGCCCAAAGCGGTGTCGGCAATGTTTTGATAGCCGCGCATAACCACACAGGATTTTGCCCAATCCACCAATGCGCTGCTATCTTTCCAAATGGCAGTGCTGCCAAGCTGCCCTGCTGCTGGTGCGTATTGGGCGTTTATATTTAAAAAGGGGGAAAAACTTAAGAAGATTAACGCCTTTTGAATAGAACTAAAACTCATTGGCACAATATTACAACCTTCGGGCTTCTTACATAATTGCTCAAATGATTTGCCCTGTCTTTTATCA
>CAZKHZ010000004.1:0-6396 GCA_964552715.1 uncultured Chitinophagaceae bacterium
GGAAACCACAGAGGTAGTTTGAGTAGAACAATATGCGCTGTGGAAGCCAAGACAGAAATAGGTAATTGCCGCCAATAGAATTTATGCTCCCGTCCGCTGCAAAAACCTGAAAATAAATGAGGGCTCGAAAAGCAACAAACTTCATCCTGTATTCGCTTTTAAAGAGATAGGAGGACGGTTTTGAGGGAGGGGATTTTCTGGTAAAAGAAGCTAGCGGCAATGATAGCCTACTTTGGCACTCAGCTTGCGAAGCGAGACGGCTACTGTGAAGGATTTTGTGGCAAAGGGTGGGGGGAGACATTGTGGCGAAGGAAAACTTGCAAACATGCCCTACCGAAAAAAAAATAACTTTGTGAACCAAATTAATAAAAGTGTGGTGTAAGAATAATAATCACAGGCACTATAAAAATGAAAACAATAAAAGGATTACTTATTTCATTTATTGCCATGGTTACTTGCCATGAGCAGGCAAATGCCTTCGCCACATATATCACCCGCCAGGATAGTGCCTTAAAAATCACCAATTCACTTCCTCGCAGTTGTCAAAATCCTTGCTTTTCTCCAAACGGCAATTATATTATTTACACTCGTTTCATGAATGGGTATAATATTGGTCCGGCAGAAATTGTAAAAATTAGAATAGACGGAACACAAGAGCAGATTATTGTTGCCAATAGTGGAGCGGATAATGTAATCGTGCCTTTTGGTTCTTGGGTAATGAATAAAATTTGTTTTGCTTCCGATAGAGGCGGTGCAGCAGAAGAGATTTGGCTTGTCAACGATGATGGAACGGGACTGACTCAATTAACGAATCATTCTCCCGTTCCTGACCTTTACATTGAACCGGTATTTAATCCTCAAAATACAAACAAAATTGTCTTTGAATGGATGAATGGTTTGGATGAGAGTTTGCCGCATAAGATTGCGTTGTTAGAATTGGATAAAGGTAATTTAGTGACTATGCTTACTACTGCAACTTTTGACGACCGGTTGCCCAGTTGGAGCAATAACGGCACAAAAATTTTGTGGCAAAGAATTCCTATCGGACAAAATCAAGGTTGGCAAATAATAACGGCAAATATTAATGTAGATAGTTCAACTATTCTCACCAACATCACTAATATTTCCAATAATGCTTTTGATAATACAGATTGTTCGTGGGGGAACAACGACCAATATGTTTTGAGTTCAAGCAATTATGGCGGTTTGCCCACTCCTAATATTTTTGCATTTCCCTCCAGTGGAATTGGAACTCCAATAAGAAAAACTTTTTCTGATGTAAATCAAGATGGTGCAGCATCTATTTCGCCCAATGGCAATACCATTGCCTTTGAAAGCCATTCAGGAACGGTCGAAACCGAGACTCCTGAAATTTATATCATTAACAATCCTGCAACAGCAATAGAAGACAGAGCGTTTTTGAGCGAAAGTATCGTTACCGTTTATCCCAATCCATTCATTCATCAAACCCAAATCACTTACACTTTGAATGAGAAAGCAAATGTGCAAATTGAGATATACAATGTACTTGGAGGAAGAATACTCATTTTGCCAAATGAAATGCAAATCAATGGGGAGCATCATTTTAATTTTAACTCGGAAAATTTATCCAATGGCATTTACTTTCTCCAACTCCGGGTCAATAAAAATGTATCCTTCTATAAAATCATGTTGAATAAATAATCAATCGGTTGCCCAAAAATTCAATCATGTAATTCCTTCGCCCCAATGTCTCCCTTTACAATTAATTCTTCACAGCAATCTTCTCGCTTGCGGACGTTGCGTTGATGAAATGACATAAACAAAACAGCCCGCGTAGTTTTTAGCTGCGCGGGCTGTTTGTTAGCAGACCTAATAAGTTTCAAAACCTTTGTAAGTCTATCTCTTCTTTATGGAAAAATGCCTAATGCCGCGTAAGCGTTTTTGATTTTGTTGATAGAAAGCGCAAAGGCTGCGGTGCGCAAATCAGGAATCTTTTTGTTGCTGCGTTTAAACTCGCGAATGTCGCGGTAAGCAGAAATCATGGTATCCTCCAAACCGGAATTTACCAAGTCAATTTCCCCCGCCCCGTGAATCACACTTTTTACCTGTGTTGGTGTTGCTTTGTTACCCGATAGGTCTTCAATCAACTTGATGATGTTTTGTTGAGTTTCTTCTTCAAAACGTTTTTGCATTCTACCAAAGCGCACGTGCGAAAGGTTTTTCAACCATTCAAAATAACTTACCGTTACCCCGCCAGCGTTGGCATAAATATCGGGCACAATCATGATACCTTTTTGCAACAAAATTTCTTCGGCTTCGGGTGTGATTGGTCCGTTTGCAGCTTCGGCAATAATCTTTGCTTTTACCTTTGCTGCATTGGCACCTGTTATAACTTTTTCTAGTGCCGCAGGAATCAAAATATCACACTCCATTTCGAGCGCATCGGTGTTCTTTTTTAAGTTCTTTGCACCAGGATAGTCGGTGATTTTGCCGCTTATTTTTCTGTGCAGCAAAACCTTGTCGGGGTCAAGCCCCTTAGGGTCATAAATTGCGCCATCGCTTTCGGCAATACAAATAACTTTTGCTCCATACTTTTGAATGATGCGTGCAGTGTGGTAACCCACATTGCCAAGCCCTTGAACAATTACTGTTTTGCCTTCCAAGCCGGGGTTCAATCCGAGCTTTTTCATATCGTCTTTGTAGCTGCAAATTTCATTCAAGGCATACACCACACCGCGGCCTGTAGCCTCGGTTCTTCCTTTAATGCCATTCAAGTGAACGGGCTTTCCGGTAACACAAGCATACGAGTCAACTTCCTGCGGATTCAATGCAGCATAAGTGTCAACAATCCAACCCATTTCGCGCTCTCCAGTTCCATAATCTGGTGCTGGCACATCTAAGCCCGGACCAATCATGTTCTTCTTCACCAACTCATAAGTATATCTGCGTGTGATGGATTCCAACACTTCTTCGGGAGTATTGCGCGGGCTGATTTTGATACCGCCTTTGGCTCCTCCAAATGGAACATCAACAATAGCACATTTATAGGTCATCAATGCGGCAAGTGCCATCACCTCATCTTGGTCAACGTGCATGCTGTAGCGAATACCGCCTTTGGTAGGCATTCGATGATGACTGTGTTGCACACGATAGGCTTCAATTACTCTTACTTCTTTCCCCCATTTCACCGGAAAGTTTACCCGATAAATACTGTTACAAACTTTGATTTGTTCTAATAACCCTTCGGGGCAATTGGTAAATGGTGCTGCCTTGTCGAAGTAATGAGATACACTTTGCGAGAAAGATAATTCCTGCAATTCCTTTTTGGTTAAAGCCATACTGTTGTTTTCGTTTCGTTTTGTTTCGTTATTGGCAAATGGAAAAACATTTTCGGTATTTCCAAAATGTGAAAGGTTAATTCTTGCTTTTGGCTTGTTAAGAGTTTCCTAAAATTAATTTGAACATTCTTGGTTTGATATTTATAAAGAGTGTTTGTTACGATTTTATATCATTTATAATCCACTCCAAATCCTACCTTAGCACGATGAAAAAGAATGTTCACGCATTTGGAGATGATGCAATTGGGTTTGAAGATGCAGTAGGATTGGCAGCGGCTATTGCAACCAAAAAAGTTTCGCCATTGGAGATAACGCAAGCAGCCATTGCTCGTGCCGAAAAAGTAAATCCAGATTTGAATGCCATTGCCTGCCCAAATTATGAGCAGGCATTGCAAACTGCCACGCAGCCTTTCACAGGCTTTTTTGGAGGCTTGCCTACTTTTATAAAAGATAATGAACACCTAAAGGGTTTGCCCACGCAATTTGGCACCAAAGCTTTTGTTGCACGACCTGCAACGCGCAATAGCAAATACGTTAATCAAATGCTTTCTACTGGGTTGAATGCTATAGGCAAAACAACCTTGCCCGAGTTTGGCTTAATCTGTAGCACCGAAAACCCTAAGTGGGGCATCACACGCAACCCATGGAATACTGAATACACTACTGGTGGCTCATCATCAGGCTCTGCGGCAATGGTGGCTGCGGGAGTAGTGCCAATTGCTATGGCAAATGATGGTGCAGGCTCTACACGCATTCCCGCTTCTTGTTGTGGATTGGTTGGTTTAAAGCCAACTCGAAACAGACTTGTCAATTTTGAAGGTTCGGGAATTTTGCCAATAAATATTGGTTACGAAGGCGTGGTTACCCGCTCAGTGCGCGATACGGTAGCTTTTTATACAGCCGCAGAACAATATTACCAGAATAAAAAACTGCCATCCATCGGCAGCAACTTGCAGCCTATTAGCAAGCGACTGAAAGTGGTGTTTTTCGATAACCTACCGCAAGATAAAATGGGGCATCAGGATAAAGAAACCCACGATACTATTTTGCACACGGCTTCACTATTGCAATCGCTCGGGCATCAGGTAGAAATGCGCCCTTTTCCTTTGGATGTTGACTTTTTATCGAAGCACTTTTTAAATTATTACGGCTTGCTTGCCTTTTTGATGAAAGACCTTGGCAGGGTAGTGTATAAAGCAAAACTCAATAAGCATGAGTTGGAATGTTTTACCACTGGGCTTAGCAAACAATTTACTTCTAACATTAGCAAGTTGCCCGGCAGCCTTAAACTATTAAAGGAAACGGGCGCAAAAGTGGAAATGCTATTTAACGATTATGATGTAATCCTAACACCCGTTGTATCTACTACTGTTCCAAAAATTGGGTTCTTTGACCCTATGCTTTCATACGAAGAAATTTCTAAACGCGCCATATCTTTTGCTTCATTTACTGGCTTGCAAAATATCACCGGTTCACCTGCTATTTCATTGCCATTAGGTATGTCGTCAGGTGGATTGCCAATCGGTGTTCACTTTACTACAAACTCGGGGCAAGACAGAATGCTATTAGAGCTTTCGCTAGAGTTGGAAGCAGCTAAGCCTTTCAAAAGGATTTGGGAGTAAGACCTGTAATTGCAACTTATTGAAATGTGGTTTAATTGTACGCTCTTAGGTGTTCGTTTTAGTTAAACGAAAATAAATTTCATCAAAACCTACCCGCGCTCTTTTTTCTGTGTTTTGCTTTACCTACATTGCGCTATCTAAAAGTGAAACATTGTTATGCAGCCGATTTACATTTTAATAGCCATTCCTATTTTTCTGCTCAGTATCGCATTTGAATATTGGTATAGCCAGCGAAAAGATTTAAAACTTTATCGTTTAAATGATACCATCAATAATTTGTTGGTGGGTATGGGTCAGCAGATTTCCAACTTGTTTGGCAAAGCAATTCTGTTTGGGTTGTTTATTATGATATATGACAACTATCGCTTTTTCAGTTTGCCCTTTACCTGGTGGAGTGTTGCGCTGTGTTTATTGGTTTATGATTTTGCCTTTTATTGGGCACACAGACTTGGGCACGAAGTAAATTTTTTCTGGGGCGCGCATGTTGTGCATCATCAAAGTGAGGAGTATAATTTAAGTGTGGCATTGCGCCAGTCTTGGTTTCACTCCTTGATTGCATTTGTTTTCTTTTTGCCGCTTCCACTTTTAGGATTTTCGCCTCTCACCTTTGGTGCCGGTGCTGCCATCCAAACTTTATATCAATTCTGGATACACACACGCACAATGGGCAAGTTGCATCCAGCCATTGAGTTTATTTTTAATACCCCTGCACATCACCGCGTGCATCATGCTATAAATCCAAAATATATTGATAAAAACCATGGTGGTGTTTTTATAATTTGGGACAGAATGTTTGGCACTTTTAAGGAAGAAGAAAATGCCGAAGAAATCACTTATGGTGTTACTACACAATTAAAAAGCTGGAACCCTGTGTGGGCTAATTTTCATTACTATTTTGAAATGTGGGAGAAGGCAAAAACATTCGCTCGTTTTTCAGACAAAGTAAAATTTATTTTTGCGCGCCCAGGTTGGTTGCCTGAAGAAGCAGGCGGATTTCAAGCTGTGAAAGAAGTAGATAGAAGCACCTACCAAAAATTTGATGCAGACATCAAAACAAACTTGCGTTGGTATGCATCAATTCAGTTTACTATTGTGTTGGCAGGCACTACAGCTTTCCTCTATCATTTTCCAAATATTACACCATTCTACCGACTCTATTTTGCTTCGCTTATCGGACTGTCAATGCTGATACTTGGCGGCATTTTTGAGAACAAAAGGTGGACGTGGGTTGCGGAGATTATTCGCATCATAGCCATTGCTATTGGCTTGGATACTTATTACTGGTATTGGCACATTCAATGGTTTGACGTAACGCTTGCTATTACATTCGTCAGTTCTATTGCATGCTTAGTTTGGTTGGCGGTTCATTATTATTTGAACAAAGAAAAATACGCATAACTAAAACCCAATAGGTTTATTAAAGCACAACTATGTTACTTGTAGCCGATAGCGGA
>CAZKHZ010000004.1:6496-37994 GCA_964552715.1 uncultured Chitinophagaceae bacterium
TAAAACCCAATAGGTTTATTAAAGCACAACTATGTTACTTGTAGCCGATAGCGGATCTACCAAAACACAATGGCTTTCCGAAAACGGAGCTTTATTTGAAACCATTGGCTTCAATCCTCACTTTCATACAAAAGACAGTGTGTTGATTGCTATGGCAAAAGTAGCTGAGTTAAAAAGCATCGCTGCCGATATTTCATCAGTATATTTTTATGGTGCAGGGTGTAGTAGTAAAGATCGAAATGCTGTAATAGAATCTGCGTTGAGTGATTTTTTTCCATTGGCAAAAATATATGTTGACCATGATTTAAAAGCTGCTGCTTTTGCCACATACACGGGTGAAACTTGCATTAGCTGCATACTTGGTACGGGCTCAAATTCTTGTTTGTTTGATGGTGAGCAATTGAGCGAGAATGTTCCTGCTTTGGGATATGTGTTGGGTGACGAGGGTAGTGGCAGTTGGTTTGGCAAAGAATTGGCAAAGGCATATTTGTATCATCTTTTGCCACCAGCTACCAATCAACTTTTTGAACAACACTGCGCAAAAGGTAAAGAAGAAGTTTTTGAACATGTGTATCGCCAGCCTTATGCCAATGTGTATTTGGCAAGTTTTGCAAAGTTGCTTTCTATCAGCCCCGATAAAGATTACATCAGTGAGTTGGTAACGCGAGGATTTTGTGAATTTTTCAAGTATCATGTTGCGTGTTACAGTTATTATCAAAGCTACCCTGTGCATTTTGTAGGCTCCTTGGCTTTTCATTTTCATGATGAATTAAAAGTAGTAGCCAAGCAGTTTGGATGCTCGGTGCAAAACATCACAAAAGAGCCTGTGCGCGAATTGCTGAAATGGCATTTAAAAAGATAATTGCATAAATGCTTCTCTGCTAAGTTACATTCGCGCCAAATATTTGCCATGACTTTTGATGAATTGAACCTTAACACACCATTGCTGAATGCTTTAAATGATATGGGCTTTCATCAGCCTACTACTATTCAGGCAAAGGCTTTTTCGGTGGTGATGTCTGGCAAAGATGTGGTGGGCATTGCACAAACCGGAACGGGAAAAACTATTGCATACCTGCTTCCATACCTGCGCCAATGGAAATATTCTAAAGATAGAATTCCGCAGATTTTAATACTTGTGCCTACGCGCGAATTGGTTGCGCAAGTAGTAGATGAAATTAAAAAATTGGGTAAATATACTTCCGTAAGTGCCGTTGGTATTTATGGAGGCAGCAACATCAATACGCAAATTGCAACAGTAAGTGAGGGTGCTGATATTTTAGTTGCCACTCCAGGCAGGTTGATAGATTTGGTGATGAAAGGCACAGTTAAATTAAAGCCTATTAAGAAGCTAGTAATTGATGAAGTGGATGAAATGTTGAGTTTGGGTTTTCGCTCTCAACTGACGGTGATTTTGGATTTGCTGCCGCTGAAAAGACAGAACATTTTGTTTTCTGCAACTATGACGGATGATGTGGAGGCGTTGATAAATCAATACTTCAATCAACCTGTAAAGGTGGAGGCAGCACCAGCCGGATCACCGCTGGTAAATATCATTCAAACTGCTTTTGAAGTGCCAAACTTCAACACCAAAGTGAATCTGTTGCGCCTGTTGCTATACAATGATACCGAGATGAAAAAAGTTTTGGTGTTTGCGTCAACCAAGATATTAGCTGATAAACTGTTTAATGAAATCGCTTCTCTTTTTCATGAACAGGTTGGTATTATTCATTCAAACAAATCGCAGAATCATCGCTTTAATGCTGTAAAGCAATTTCACGAGGGTACCACGCGCGTATTGATTGCTACTGATATTGTGGCGCGGGGCATTGATGTTTCGGAGGTGTCGCACGTTATCAATTTTGATATTCGTGAAGTGCCCGAAAACTATGTACACCGCATCGGCAGAACAGGACGCGCAGACAAAAAAGGTATTGCAATTTCATTTTTTACACCAAAAGAAATTGAGGCAAAAGAACAGATAGAAGCTTTGATGAATTTTCAAATTGCTATGGAAGCACTTCCTGAAAATCTTGCTATTTCTGAAGTGCTTACTTTGGATGAAATTCCTAAGGTTTATCAGCCTAATATGGAACTAAAAAATCCTATTAAAAAACCAACAGGCGCGGCTTTTCACGAAAAGAAAGACTCTAACAAAAAAGTGCCGAGTAAAATTCGCCATACCGATAAGATGAAAATGAAATACGGCAAGCCTAAAACAAGAGGGCAGAAAAAGAAGAAGTAGCGCTTATTACTATCTCAATTTTCCAATTACCTCAAATTCTGTTCTTCGGTTTTGAGCACGCCCCTCAGTATTGTCGCTGCCATCAGCATTTTCGTTAGGTGCAATAGGCTTGGTTTCACCAAAGCCTTTTGATTTTAGTCGTTGTGCAGGAATACCTTTTATTAGTGTTAAATAATTAACCACGCTTTGCGCTCTTCTTTCAGAGAGTTTTTGGTTATAATCATCATCGCCTTTACTATCGGTATGCGAATTAATTTGAAACACGATAGACGGATTATCGTTCAATATTGGATAAATAAAATCGTCAATAATTTTGATAGAAGCCTCAGTTAGTAAATCGCTGTCAAATTCATAATTGATGCCGGGAATGATAATTGGCTTTTGTGGTATGATTTTTGGTGTAAGCAGAATTGTATCATGCTTATTTGTGCGAATACCATTCAAATCTATTTCCGCAGTTTCAGTGAGGTAATTATCTTTTCCAACACTTACCAAAAAAACTTTATTGGAATTTAAATTGAAGGTGGTATCTCTACTGCGCAGGGTTGATTCGAATACAATTTTCTTTACCCCATTTTCTAATGTAGCTACAGTCAGATAAACAGGCGCAGATGACGTATCGGTATTTGAAAACTCTACTTTTATTGGAACGTTTACTTTCAAGATATTTACAATAGTTGGCGTATCTTTCTTAGGGGTGTAGTTAAATGTAAAGGCATAAATATCTTCGCAACAAGTCTTTATTTCGCTGGCACTTTCGCTATTTCTGTTAGAAGTAAAGAAACCGTTTTTGCCTTTCACATCTTGAGAATAATAAGCATCATCAGCAGCAGAATTTATTGGTGCAGAAAGCGCAACAGGGTCAGTCCAAATATTAAGTTTCCCTTTTACTTTTAAAATGTCTAAACCTCCAAAACCACCTTTTCCATCAGAACTAAAAAACAATGTCGAATCTTTTAAAACATAAAAAGGCGTGTATTCGTTTCCAATAGAATTTACTTTTGGACCACATTTGCTTACGCCAGTGAACTGACCCTTTGCTTTATCATATACTGCATAATAAATATCAAAACCTTTTGCACCAGGTTTATTAGAAGAGAAATATAAAACATCCGCTTTTTTTTCTGCATCGTACCCTAACGTTGGTTGCGCACTCGAATAGCCCGGCTCATTGATTTTACCTTCCAAAAGTTGTGGATAGCCCCAGCCTTGTGTATTCTTTTTGCTTGAATATAAATGACATTCAAGTGTATTGCTTTTTCTTTCGCAGATAGTTAGATACATTGTTTTTCCATCCGCTGAAAAACAAGCGCCCCCAAAATCCTTTTCGCTGCTAAAGCCTGAAAATTTCCATTGAGTTATTTTTTGAACGTCAAAAGACGAATCAATTTTCCCTGTAAAATATCTGCGATAAGGAATGTCGGTTTTTACAGAATCTGATTTGAGATAAAACAAAGTTTCATCTGGTGTTGTTTTACCAAATAGCAAGGTTGAATCGTTTAGCAATAAAGGTGAAAATTCTGATAGCTTTCCATTCACTTTTTTATTTAGCCGCATAACCATTGGTGGCTTTATCGTATCAATTTGCTTATCTAATCTTTGTTTCAAAATCAATTGAACTGCCGCATTGATTCGTGTTTCCTCTTCATTCTTTTTGTACTTCTTATCTTTCTTGAAGGAAGTATAGTGTAATTGTGCATCGCTATATTTTGCTTGCAGCAACTGACTGTATGCCAAATAAAGTGTGGTTGATGGTTCGTAGGTTACTGACTTAGCAAATAAATTTTCTGCCTGTGCATAGAGCCTATTTTTTAGATAAATTTTTGCAAGCGTATTTTGAAAAGTTGCGTTGTCGGGTCTTTTAGCAAGCAGTGTTTCATAATAAACTTGAGCCAATAAAAAATCTTCATCCTTTAAAGCCTTGTTACCTTTCGCTTTGAGTGCTGAAACACTTTTGGAATGCTGTGTTATTTCATTTGGCTTTAATTGCGCATGAAGTGAACAAAAGCAAATTGAAAACAGAAATACTAATGAATAATTTTGGACATTAGTAAATGCCGCAGGGTACGCCATGATAGGTAGTTTGTTTGTTAGGAACTGTGTAAACTAGCGAAAACTCTATGCTCGAACTTACGCCAAAATCGTTACTGAATTTACCTACATGAATATCATAGCTTACTATGGCTTTTAAGTTTTGATACTTGTATCCCGCTAAGGGAATAACTGAATCATAGGTTCGCCTAAAACCGCCCCTGCCTAAAACTCCCACAATTAGTGCATTAGGTTTTTTCTCAGGCGAGCTTGGTTTGAAAAAAATATTTGCCTCTACACCAAAATTCATTTCAGAAGCTCCCGAAGTATTTTGATAACGCACTTTGGGTTCAATAGAATACTTCCTATCCTTTAAGTACACTTTATAACTGATGTGTGCATTGAACAACATTCCCAACCGTGCAGTGTTGCTCAAGATGCCATCTCGGGGCTTGTTAACATGGAAGATGCCAAGCCCTGTAAGTACTTCGCTCTTGCGCATCTTAACTTTCCACGAAACTCCTGTACCCATATCAAACATCATCTTTTGGGTTTTGCCAAAATCTTCGTTGTTGTCAATTTGTGGATCGAATGTTCCAGTTGCATTGTCCCATTGACCAGGAAAAGTTCTATCGGCAAGATTTACAGACCTGTTTATTAAGCCTGCCAATAAGCCTAGAGAAAGTTCATGGTTTTTAATTATGATAGGGTAGGCAATATTTACATGAACGCCAAAATTGCTCAAGCCTGTTTTCATCACCATATCTTGATAGAGATACAAGCCGACAGTAAAGTTTTTCAACGCGCCCGATTGTAACTTATACAAGCCTTCAGCCTGCACGGTTGAATACTTAAACGGGAGATTAAACCACTGCATTCGGTAATTTACTGCAAACTGCATTTTATCTTCAATGTGTGCCGAAACAGCAGGATTAAATCTATTTTGTAAAACATCATATTGCGAGTGATGCACGTCTTGCGAAAACACAAACGAAAAAAAAGATGAGAAAAGAATAGTGAGTGAATAGGCGGATTTCATTTTACCAGTGTGCTTTAGGGTTCGATGAATAAGTACTAAACATTTTTAGATATTGCCCTCTTGTGAAACGACACGCACAATCCCAATAAGACATATAATTTTCTACCAACGGTAAATATTTATTGCTATTTGCATCAATTGCTGAAGACACAAACTTGCATTTGCTTTGTACTGAACCATTTGGAAAAGGGTCGGCTGGTGTATCACAAATTTTATCGCCCGCAGTGCTGCAATTACTGCCATTTACTAACTCTAACCCATGTCTTGTTTCATGCGTGTGTTCTAATCCAAAGTAATGTCCAAACTCATGAATCCAAACACCTGAGCCTAATGTCTTTTTGATTGCTACAAATGGATCGTCTGTTGAAGAAATGCCGGCTAAACTCGCGTAACCACCTGCCGGAGGGAAACCCATCGAATCCATCATATAGACATTGATGACATTCGTTTCTCCATAAATAGCAATAGCCTCGTCTTTGTTTCTGTCATCATCCCATATTGAAAAATTGTAGTTGCCATGCACCCGCATTTCGCACAAGTAGAAAGACATGCAGATAGGTTCCCAAGCATTATTTAAATCATCTACAAAAGTTTCAATCTGTCCTTTTGTAATTCCTGTGTCTAAATTTTGATTTAAAAAAACATGAGCAAGAATTGCAAACCTTCTGTTTGCGCAGGGAAGGCTATTCACAGAGTCAGTTTGACTGAAAATGGTAAGTGTGCCCAAGAATAGAAATAGCGTAAAAATTTGTTTGCGCATGAAGTATCAAATAATATTAGCCTAGGTTATGGATGCAACCTTTCGAGCAAAAGTTGCATTTATGTAAAAGTAAATCTGCAAAAAATAATTACAACAATAGTATCATAATTTTAAGTTTGTAAAAAATCGCATCAATTCTAATGACTATGTATCTGCGAAAAAAAGCAACCCTTTTTCTTATAATTTGCGCAACAGTTTCTTTTCTGTTCTCTCAAACTGCGGATGTTACAAAAGGATGTGTTCCCTTGAATGTTTCTTTTACTGCGCCTGTAGGCTTCAATACTTTTTATTGGAATTTTAAAGATGGTGCAAGTTCAGTACTGCAAAATCCGAATAATGTCTTTATTACTCCTGGCACTTATGTTGTTGAATTTAAAGAAACACAAACTGGAACAGTTAAAGGAACAATTACCATCAGTGTTTATCCAAAGCCAATTCCGACTGTGCTTACCGATTCGCTACCTAACAAAGGATGCACACCTTACAATGTAAATTTTAGGGTGAATGCTAATGCTCCGTCAGGTGTTACTATTAGTAATTACAATTGGACTTTTGGCGATGGATTTGCTGGCAATGGAGCCAATGTTTCGCATGTATATACGCAGGCAGGTCATTATCCTGTAGGTGTGGAACTTACCTCACCAACCCCAAGTTGCAACGTAACTTTACTATTAGATTCATTTGTTTACGCTACAGGATTTAAAGGCATTGCTGCTGCAAATCCTTTACTCTCCTGCACCGCACCACACACGCTTAGTTTTTCAAACACGCTGGAATCAACTACTGCTGCTGGCATTACTTATAGTTGGAGTTTTGGGGATGGCACCACTTCTAACGTAAAAATTCCACCTGCAAAGATTTACAGCGACACTGGTGTTTATCAAATCAAACTCACAGCAACAGATGCCGCAGGTTGCAAGTGGAAATTAGATACCGTGTTACGCATCAAAAATTTCGATGCCGATTTTACTATGAAAGATACTGTTTGCGTTGGTAGCAGACTTTCGCTTTTAGGAAAAACTGTGGCGGGTGCTAGTTACTTTTGGAATCTTACAGGTGCCGACAGCTCTGGTTCTTTAAACACTCAAAATACCCATGCTGTTTACAACGCGGTAGGCAAATACAACATTGTGTTTTTTACTGTTGGCGGTGGTTGCATTAAAACAAAAACCAAGCAGATAGTTGTTATTATTCCTCAGGTGCGTTTTGAAGTAAAGCCCGATACAATTTGCGATAAATTCTTTACCGTTAAACTAAGCATTATTGATTCTTCAAAAGTGGATTCTGTGCAATGGTATTTTACTTACAACGATACGATTATTGTGAGCAAGAAAAACTTTTCGAACCTTACTACCACCATCCCATTCGATACCATCACTTGGCAGGCAGATGACACCGTTTGCGTTAGAATATTTACGAAGTATGGTTGTGTGTTAGAATATTGCAAGCCATTTTTCTATCCTGCAATTGCGCACGTTGCCCCTTCAAAAACTGAAGGTTGCGCACCACTTTCCGTTTCATTTACAAACAAAAGTTATAGCGTTTATCCGCTTACCTATTGGGTGATTGAGTATGGCGATGGCACTAAAGATTCGCTTGCTGGCAATGTGGAATTTACCAATCATACCTACAACACACCCGGTGATTATCCTGTGCGTATCAGAATCAAAAATCAAAATGGCTGCGAGGACACTTCCTATGTTACCTTCATTCATGCGGGCAAAAAGCCTCGCCCAAACTTTAGCATCAGTAAAACAAACGTGTGCCCTGGCGAAAGCATTACGTTAACTGATTTAACCCCTGCTGGCGATTCTATTGAGCAGTGGCATTATTGGGCTGATGGGCTTACCATTGCGCATTGCCTTGAAGAAAAGGATGTTACCTTCTCTTATCAGCATCAAGCGGGCCCTCAGTTTATTACTTTAGAAGTGTATAGCGACAACTGCAAAGCCGATACCTCGCTTCCGATTTTTGTGCGTGGTCCTATTGCTAATTTTAGATACAAACAGTATTGCGATTCTGCCTATGCGGTTGATTTTATTGACTTGTCGCAAATTGCCACTCGTGTTGAATATCATTTTGGTGATGGCACTTCCTCAACCAACAAAAATCCACGCCATACTTACACTGCCGATGGAATTTATACCGTAACTCAACTTGCTTTCAACGATACCAATTCATGTCCTATTGATTCGCATGCAGTAAAGATTATTGTAAGTAAGCCTGTGGCAAAATTCAACATGCCTACGAGTGTTTGTGCTGCGCCTATCATTAAGTTGAATGCCGCGCCCACTACTGGCATTATCGGCACCGGATGTTTACTTGCCTACAGGTGGCTGCTTTCGCCCTTGGAAGCCGACCAAAGAACCTCCGACAATTACTATGAGTTGATGAATTTAGATTCTGGCAACTACACTTTTGGTGTTGTGGTCGAAAATTCAATTGGTTGCAAGGATACAGCCTACACCACTTTCAGGGTTAATAAAATTATGAGCAATGTGCAGGTAAGCGACAGCAGTATTTGCGTGCCGCAGAAAGTTACATTTGATGCTAACGTAAGTTCTCAATTTCCTTTTGTAAATATGTATTGGGATTTTGGAGACAGTGTTATTATTCAAAATCTTGATTCGGTTTCTCACAACTATACTGCCGCAGCCGATACTTTTATTGCGATTTTTTATGTGCGTGATTCTATTGGCTGCGTGTTTAGAGATTCAACCCTAATTCTTGCAAACAAAATAAACGCACTTATCGCTATCAGCAAAACATCTATCTGTGAGGGCGACACCGTTACCATTGCCACTGCTAACAATAACAACCTGCGTTTTCTGTGGGACTACGGCAATGGCATCACAGACACCGTTACTTCTAGGCAGGTTGTTTATAAAGACACCATGGGGGTTTTGATTGTAAAACTTACCTACACAGATAAAAACAATAGTGTCTGCACACGCACTTCTCAATCGGCAGTATTTGTAAATGCAGCTCCCAAAATTGGCATTGCCTCAAGTGTAGATAGTTCGCAAACTTTTTGTTTTCCTCTGAACATCAATTTGAAGTATATAGATACTAACGCCACAAGTATTGCCAATGTAAAATGGACTTTGAACAATACTACTAATTACTTTATTGACAGCATTGCGCTGACGCTTGCCCGCGGTTTGAATACATTGAATCTTGTTACCACAAATATTTATGGCTGCACCGATAGTGCTTCGCGTACTTTTAATGTAATAGGTCCTGTTGGCGACTTTACCATTGATACCAATAATATTTGTGTAAATGAATTTATTAAGTTCACTTTAATAGATACCAACGAGGTGGCTTCATACCTGTGGGATTTTGGCGATGGCACAACAAAGGCAGATACTTCGCCTGTTTTGCATCAATACACGTTTGTGCCGACAGGCGGTTCAACAAAAGCAAAACTTTCAGTTTACGGAAAAGGTAAAACCTGTCCTTATTCCACCGAAAAAACCATCAACTTAAAAGATGTGTTTGCCGACTTTTTGCGCAACCGAGGCGATACATCTGTTTGTTTTGGAGCAGTTTATCTGCTCGAAAACAAATCGCAAAATGCCGATACCTATTTATGGGATTTTGGCAACGGCACTACATCTAATGTAAAAGAGCCAGGCACTATTTCTTATGCCACAGCGGGTACTTACAACGTTAGTTTGTTTATCAAAAACAATCAGTTTGGTTGTGTGGACACAGTTATCAAAGATGTAATCTTTCATCCTGTTCCCGAAGCCGAAGCCGTAGGCGACACGGTTTGTTATGGCGATTCGGCAACCGTTTTTGTAGTTAATCCGGTTTCGGCAATAGCTTATGTGTGGCAACCTTCGGCAATTTTGGTACCCGATACTGGAGCTGCTTCAAAAGGTTTTTTTGAAACAACCACTACCGTTACACTCAATGCCGTTAATGAATTTGGATGCGCCAAACAAGACAGCATGCAAGTGTATATAATTCCACCGCCAAACGATGTTGTTTTCGACACTATTGTGCCGCTTGGCTCTACCGTAACGCTGCCTTTTGAACTGCAATTTGGTTATGAATACACTTGGCTTCCTGACACAGGATTAAGCTGCTACGGTTGTTCTTTTCCGCAGGTGCAAACAATTTTAGAAAAGCAGTTTTACACCGTAAACTACCGCGATACTATTTTATTTTGCTTCACCGGCACCTCTACTTACGAAATTGATGTGTTTCCAGAAACGTTTATCAAAGTGCCCAACACTTTTACACCCAATGGTGATGGTAAAAATGATAAAGTTTTTGCTGAAGGATGGGGTATCAAAAACTTACTCTATTTCAGAATTTACAATCGCTGGGGCGAGTTGGTGTTTGAAACCAAAGACATGAAAACCGGATGGGATGGCACTTATAAAAACACTACTCAAAACGATGACGTATTTTTATTCAAAGTTGAAGGACTTGATTTCTTCGACCGCCTGCTTAAACAAGAAGGCTACATTCATTTGATGCATTAAGCTGATTTTAGCAAAGCAATTATCTGTTATACCAATTGCAGATTAAAAGTTGCCTGAAAGGCTTTTTTGCTGTTTACAATTGAAATGCAATGCTGACGGTTGTTCAATCCAATGCGTTGAAAAATGCGGCATAGGCAGAAAAAGAAAGCCTAAGCCTTGAACCAACAAAATATTTGTGCGCGCGCTGATGTCGAAAAATATATTTTCGCCACCCTAAACAATATCAAAATGAATTTTCCTTCAGATTTAAAGTATTCTAAAGAACACGAGTGGATAAGAGTAGAAGGCACAACGGGCTTCGTTGGCATTTCAGATTTTGCTCAAAAAGAGTTGGGCGACATAGTATATGTAGAAATTGAAACGCTGGGTAAAGAAGTAGCAAAGGATGCCATATTTGGCACAGTGGAAGCCGTAAAAACAGTATCGGATTTATTTTTGCCGGTAAGCGGCAAAGTGACTGACAAAAACCCTTTGTTGGACGCACAGCCCGAGTTGGTAAACACCGACCCTTATGGCGATGGTTGGATGATTAAAATTGAATTGTCTAACCCTGCAGATTTAGATTCGCTAATGGATGCCGAGGCTTACAAAGCGCACATCGGAGCGTAAATACCGTTTGCCACGAATGCACGAATAACAGCCATTTTGTTATTGAATTATTCCTGTATTCGTGGCATATATTTTCTTCAATTAAGCCTCTTCTTTCTTTGGCTGCAAAGCCTCCACCTCTATTTGATTGCGAAGAATATCGTTGATGTCTTCGCGCTTTCTTATAAGAAAATGTTTTCCTTGGTGCACCAACACCTCTGCCGGACGAAAACGAGAATTATAATTTGATGCCATAGTGAAACCATAAGCACCAGCATTGCTAAACGCCAGCACATCGCCTTCGCGCACTTCATTCAGCTTTCTATCCCATCCAAACGTATCGGTTTCGCAGATGTAACCAACCACCGTGTAAATGCGCGGAGTGCCGCCAGGGTTGCTCACGTTAGTGATATGGTGATAAGCATTGTACAACATCGGGCGCATCAAATGATTCATACCAGAATCCACTCCCACAAACATGGCGGCAGTGGTTTGTTTCAGCACATTCACTTTCACTAAAAAAGTGCCGCTTTGACTCACCAAAAACTTACCAGGTTCGAAGCAAAGCTCTAAGTCTCTGCCATAATCTTTGCAGAATTGGTTGAAACGCGCGCTCAGTTTTTCGCCAAGCTCTGTCATGTCTGTGTAATAATCATCGGGTTTGTAAGGCACTTTAAAACCACTACCAAAATCAATGAACTCCAATTCTTTAAAACCTTCGGTATGCTCGAACAAAATTTCGGCACCACGCAAGAAAACATCCACATCCACAATGTCGCTACCTGTGTGCATGTGCAAACCGTTCACGTGCAAGCCAGTGCTTTTTACAATACGCTCCACATGGCGCAATTGATAAATAGAAATGCCAAATTTAGAGTCAATGTGTCCAGTAGAAATATTGAGGTTGCCGCCCGCCATCACATGCGGATTGATGCGGATGCAAACAGGAACTGTGCTACCGTATTTTGTTCCAAATTGCTCAAGGATAGAAATATTATCAATGTTGATTTGCACGCCTTCCTTCACCGCCAAATCTATCTCTTCCATTGAAACACAATTGGGTGTGTAGATTATATTCTGCGGCTCGAAACCAGCTTTCAAACCAACCCATACTTCCTGAATACTCACCGTATCCAAGCCTGATCCAAGCTCCTTGAAAAAGCGAAGCACATTGATATTATTCAAAGCCTTGCAGGCAAACTTGATGCGGGTGTTGCAACTTCCAAAAGAAGTTTTAAGCAATTCGTATTGACGCTGCATAATGGCAGTGTCGTAAACGTAAATGGGCGTATCGTAAGCTTCGCAAAGCTCCGATACCGAAATGCCGCCAATCTCATAGCGGTTGTTGTTAAACTGAATCATATATTTTAAAAAAGAGGCGCGAAGTAAATGAACTTGCGCGAAAGATGGATAATTTGCCAAATCATAACATGCCGATTGAATTTCAATTAAACTTAATAGGAATATTAGGCAATCGAAAATTGATGAATTTTATGCTTGCTTGTCGCCATCATCTTGGTTAGCAGCATAAGGATTTTCATCCTCTTTTCGTCTGCTTGAAAACCATTTCCAAATGCCACCGCCCAAAGCTGCAACACCAAGAAAAATCACCTTGGCAAACTTGGCAGCAATCAAACCAATTTTAGCGAATAGACCGGTTTTAGCCAACACGCCTCCTGCTATCAAACCGCCAATTCCATAAGCAGCAAGTTTGTCTGTGCTTTCATTAAAATCTTCGTAACGGTTGCCCGAAGTGAATTCAACTGCATCAAGAATCGGATTGATTTCGGTTTTAATGGCAGCAAGGTCGCTCATTTCGCCAATGGCATTCAACACCAAAACACCTTTGCGACCTAAAACACGAATGTTGTAGTTCAACGTTGCGGCTTCGCTGCCTTCAAACATCAGTTCCTTTGCCCAATGCAGTTTTTTTGCCTTCTCATCATAAAAAGGTGGAGAAGCCCAACCCAATAACTCAACCGAAGCGTAGCCTTGTTTTACACGCTCTTTGTTAGTCTCTTTTACTTCTTCTTGCATGGTTGTAAGCAGCTCATTATACTTGATGTCTTTGGCATCATCATCCTTTACATAGCCCTCTTCATCAAATGAAATTTCTATAGCCCAAGTGTTAGGTAAGTAGTTATTGGCATACTCGGGAAACAACATGCCGAGCGTATTGCGCGGAGGATTGCCCCAAAGCTGCGAAAGCACATACTCGCTTTGTTTCCCATTAAGATACTTGAAACCGCTAGGAACCTGAACCTCGGCAATGCCGCCATCCAAAAGGATTTTTCCGGTTTCAAAAGTCAATGAATCATACTTCGCCCTTGAAGAATCAGGTAACGATTGAAAAAGTGTATCAACCTGTGCATGGATAGTCGCAATGGATGCAATAGCAATCACAAGTGCGCATAATCTTTTTGTCATAAAATTATTTTAAGTGAAATTAATGACAACGAAAGAAAAGATTTATTGCGAAAAAGTAAAATCGGCTAAATTACTTTCATAACTACTTTCATTCATCAAACAAAAGGTGCAATTTTTTAATGCCCGCCATCCATTACATAAAGAAACTGTAATTACAGCTTTTGTTACTAAACAATGAAAAGTTTACTTTTGAAAAAATAAGCAGAATGATTTTTAAAAACAAGTTAAGTCCTATTCAACTTGAATTGCTGAAGGTTTATTCATTCAATCCGAGCGATAAAGAGTTGTATGACGTTAAAATCTTATTGGGAAAATATTTTGGAGAAAAGTTTTCCAGTCAAATAAGTAAAGCTGCTAAAGCAAAAAAAGTTAGCCAAAGGGATTTAGATAAATGGTTAAGTGATGAAAATCAGTAAGCCTATTGTTGTAATTGATACCAATGTTTTTCTTGTTTCTATCCTTCCTCATTTTTCTTATTACTGGATTTATGAAAAGTTGCTAAACAACAAGTATGAATTGTTGCTGACTAACGAAATCCTTATGGAGTATGAAGAGCAGATTGCGCTGCGATATGGTGTAGATAAAAAAGAGGCAGAGTTAGACTTTCTACTTCTATTGCCCAACGTAAAAAGGATAACACCATTCTATCATTGGAATCTGATAACTGCCGATGTTGATGATAATAAATTTGTGGACTGTGCTGTTTCAAGAAATGCCGACTTTATAGTAACTCAAGACAAGCATTTCAACGTGCTGAAACAAATAGATTTTCCCCGAATTAAAGTGCTTGATATAAATGGGTTTAAAACCTTGCTGAGCAAATAACCTTAAAAACTACTTCACCAATCCATCAAACAACTCAAACGATTGCTTCAACCTTGCAGTGCTTTTTTCTTTACCCAGCAGATGCATCATATCAAACACAGGAGGACCTTGCATGGTGCCAGCAAGCGCAATGCGCAACAGCGGCATCACTTCACCAATCTTTAAGTTTTTTGCAACAAGAAAGTTTTTAACCTCAGTCTCTAAAGATGAAGGAGAGAATTCTTCGTTGGCAGAAAGCTCGTTGGTTAATTCAGTAATAATATTCTTCCTGTCTTCATTCCAACGTTTTTTGATGTTTTCGGTATCAAAGGTTTTAATGTCTTCAAAGAAATAATAGCCTTGTTCGAGCAAGTCGTTGATAAAAGTTGCACGCTCTTTCATCAGGCGGCAAAACTCTTTGGTAAATTCAAGATTGAACTCAAAGCCCTTGGCTTCAATTTGAGGTTGAATGATAAGCGCCAACTCCTCATCGCTCTTAGCTTTTAGATATTGTTGATTGAACCACTTAGCCTTTTCGTAATCGAAACGCGCCCCGCTTTTATGTACTTTATCAAGACTGAAAAGTATGATTAACGCTTCCTTATTCATCAATTCAATGTTACTGCCAGGATTCCATCCAAGCAAGGAAAGAAAGTTGATATAAGCTTCAGGAAAAAAGCCGCGCTCCTTGTAACCAATAGAAGTCTCTTTGCTTTCAGGGTCTGTCCAGTTTAAAGAGAAGGAGGGAAAGCCTAAACGGTCGCCATCGCGCTTACTTAGTTTGCCGTTACCATCGGGTTTAAGAATTAAAGAAAGGTGCGCAAATTTCGGCATCACATCTTCAATGCCAAGCGCACGATAAAGTAGAACGTGCAATGGCGCAGAACTCAACCACTCTTCACCACGAATAACGTGCGTTATTTGCATGGTGTAATCATCCGCCACATTCGCTAAATGATAAGTAGGCATGCCATCACTTTTGAACAATACTTTATCATCCAATTGCGAAGTATTGAACACCACCCATTCGCGAATTTCATCATAGAACTTAACCTCTTCGTTGCGCGGCATTTTAAAGCGAATCACGTAAGGTTGATTGCTGTCCAAACGCGCTTGTACTTCATCGGCACTCAAGGAGGTTGAGTTCTTCATGTATTGACGCGTAACAGAATTGTAGGAAGCATTCGGCACACCTTGCGCTCCAAGATTAACGCGCATTTGTTCAATCTCTTCTGTTGTGTCAAAAGCATAATAAGCATGACCAGAGGCAAGTAATTTATCAGCGTATTCCTTATACAAATGTTTGCGCTCGCTTTGGCGGTAAGGTGCATGAGGACCATCGCCAAAACCAACACCTTCATTCGGCTCAATGCCACACCATTTTAATGAATTGATGATGTACTCTTCGGCACCAGGCACATAGCGATTTTGGTCTGTGTCTTCAATACGCAAAATAAAATCACCGCCTTGTTGTTTTGCCAAAAGGTAATTGTACAAAGCAGTACGCACGCCACCCATGTGCAACGCGCCTGTAGGACTTGGTGCAAAACGCACCCTCACTTTTCTTTCACTCATATTTTAAATATTGGGAGTGCGAATGTAATCGGAATAAATGCGTTTCGGAAACTTACATTTGCCATTACAAGAACAATGAATAAAGTATTTCCACTTTGGGTAAAAACACCGCGCAGCATTCGCGCTTTAATGCCCGATGTGTTGTGGCAAATGCCAACAAAGGATAAAGTACTTTACCTAACCTTTGATGACGGACCTGTTCCAGAGGCAACATCTTTTGTTTTAGCACAATTAGAAAAGTACAATGCCAAAGCAACTTTCTTTTGCATTGGTGATAATGTGCGCAAGCATCCTGATATATTTCAGCAAGTTGTAAATGCAGGACACACCGTTGCAAATCATACCATGCACCATATCAGCGGTTGGGAGCTTTCGGAGGAAGCATATTTGGAGGAAGTGAAGCTGTGCCAAGAGATACTCCGCCAGTCTTTAGCCGCAATGGCAAATGGCGGAACTAAAAAGTCAACTAAACTATTCCGCCCACCTTATGGCAAACTCAAGCCTTCACAATACCGAAAGCTGAAGAATAGCTATCAAATTGTGCTTTGGGATGTTTTAAGTTATGATTTCGATTTGAATCTTTCGGGAGAAATAGTAGCCGATAGTGTTATTCAGAATGTTGAACAAGGATCCATAGTTGTGCTACATGATAGTGTAAAAGCATTCCCTAGATTACAAGTAGCGCTGCCTAAAATACTTCAATACTATGCTGAAAGAGGCTGGAAATTTGCCAGTATAGTGTAGCCAGATGTGGCAAGGTAAGATACTGTGATTCCCCAAACCAAAAATTCCTGTACGTTTGCCGCCTAAATTTTTGAATAACCGATGAACATTATAATTCCAATGGCAGGCTGGGGAACCCGCCTTCGTCCTCATTCACTCACTATTCCTAAACCAATGTTGCCAATTGCAGGTAAGCCGATAGTGCAGCGTTTGGCAGAGGATTTAATGAAAACTGTAACTGAGAAAGTTGAGAACATTGCCTTTATCATCCGCAGAGATTTTGGAAAAAAAATCGAAGAACATCTGATTCAAGTTGGGAAGGAGTTAAATACTCCTGTACATATATTTTATCAAGATGAGCCGCTTGGAACTGCTCATGCAACACTCTGTGCAGGCGATTTGCTTTCGGGTAAAATAATTGTTGCTTTTGCTGATACACTTTTTCGTTTCAACAAACAGTTAGATACCAATCAAGATGGAATAATTTGGGTGCAAAAAGTACAAGACCCAAGTGCATTTGGTGTAGTCAAAATCAATGCCGAAGGAGCAATTACAGACTTTGTAGAAAAACCTAAAGACTTTGTAAGTGACCTTGCTATTATAGGCATCTACTATTTCAAGGATGGAGCAAAACTGCGCAGTGAAATGCAATATCTAATAGACAATAACATTCGCGAAAAAGGAGAATATCAACTCACCAATGCGCTTGAAAACCTCAAACAGAAAGGTACAAAGTTTGTACCCGGAGAAGTAAGCGACTGGCTTGATTGCGGCAATAAAAATGCGACTGTAGATACCAATCACCGCTATCTTGAATTCATCAAAGGGGAAAACTTAGTGAGTGAAAATGCAGTAATAGAAAATAGTGTAATCATACAGCCAACTTTTATTGATGAAGGTGCACGCATTGTGAATAGTGTGGTTGGTCCTCATGTTTCTATTGGTAAAAACACAGTTGTAGAAGATTGTATTGTGCGCAATAGCATCATACAATCCCAATCTTCTGTAAAAAAACAGTTAATTCACAACAGTATGGTAGGTAACTACGTTAATTTGCAAGGCAAGTTTACCGACTTGAGTGTTGGCGATTACACCGGAATATCAGAATGAAGATTCAAAGAATAATTATTGTATTGATTGCAGCAATATTGCTGACAAATTACAGTGTAGCGAGTCCCAAAGACAAATCAAAAAAGAGCAAAAAGAAAGCAACGGCTGATGTTATTGACAAAGCCCTGCAGGAAAAAACCGAAAGGTTGTTCTTGGATGCTCAACGCGCTAAAATGATTGAGGACTATGAAACTGCTCAAAAGCAGTTTCGTGAAGTGCTAATGCTCGACCCAAAATGTGCCGATGCACATTTTCAATTAGGACAAATTTATCTCAGTACAGGGCAGATACAGCTTGCACGCGAAGCCGCAGAAATGGCAGTTAAATATGACCCTTCAAACAAATGGTATAAAGATTTTCTGGGAGGGATTTTAGCGCGTACATCTCCCAAAGATGCGATTGTACTTTATCGTGAGATATTAAAACAGAATCCAAACGACCCAGATTTTTATATGAGTTTGGCTTACCTGTATATTCAAACCAAGCAGCCATTAGAGGCGGTAAAAGTGTATGACCAATTTGAAAAGGTGTTTGGTATTGACGAAGGCATCATCTCTCAAAAAAAAGGACTTTACCTTGCTTTGAATCAGTTTGACAAAGCAATAGCGGAGTTAAAAAAGTTAGAAGATGCTTATCCCGATGAGCCAGCTTTCATGCTGATGCAGGCAGACCTTTATGTTGCTAATAATATGCGTGATAAAGCATTTCCAATTTACAAAAGAGTGCTGGAAATTGACCCCGAAAACCCACAGGCATTATTGGCTGTTGCCGAGTATAGTTCTAAGCAAGGTGATACTACTGCGCGCAGAGAAACTTTCAAAAAGATTTTTGCTAATCCGAGTTTGAATGTGGATGCAAAAGTCAAAATGCTTTTCCCTTATGTCCAATTATTTGATATTAAAAAGGAGAATCGCGAAGAAGCATTAATGCTCTCTGATATTTTGGCACAAACCCATCCAAAAGAATCAAAGACACATGCCATTCGCGGTGATTTATATTATTTAGATAACCGCTTAGATTCTGCTTTGTTATCCTACAAACGCTCTTTGGAACTGCAAAAAGATGTATATAATGTATGGCAGCAATTGTTTTTCATTTACAACCAACAGCGCGATTGGAAGACATTAAAAGATATAACTACTGAGTCGTTGGAATTTTTCCCCAATCAAGCAATAACGTATTTGTTTAAAGGCTTGGCAGAAAATCAACTTAAAGAATATGACAGCGCACTTAAGAGTTATGGCAAAGGTGAAAAAATGAGCTTGGATAATGAAAATCTGCGTGCTCAGATTTTATCAAATATAGGAGATGTGTATCACACCCAAAACCAACACACAGAATCGGATGAAGCGTTTGACAAAGCATTGAAATTAGACCCTGATAACGCTACTGTTTTGAACAACTATAGTTACTATCTTTCTCTAAGAAAAGTGAATCTGGAAAAGGCAAAGCAGATGAGTGCCTATGCGAATAAACTGCAAGAAAACAATGATTCATTCCTAGATACTTATGCGTGGATTTTGTTTGAGATGGGCAGCTATAAAGAAGCAAAAGAATGGCAGGAGAAAGCTATTAAGTATGGTGGAGAAAAGAGCGCAACCATACTTGAACACTACGGTGATATTCTCAGTAAATTAGGCGACAACAAGGGTGCTGTTGACTATTGGAAGCGCGCAAAGGAGAATAACAGCGAATCAAAGACGATTGATAAAAAAATAGCTGAAGGAAAATATGTTTCAGAATGAAATTATAGCGCGCAAATCCTTTTTGACAAAACACTTTTTATACTTTATCCTTTTCGTTTTATTTATTTCCATTCTTCCTTCTTGTAAGTCAAAAAAATCATTGGAAAATGGCAAGTACAAGAAAGTCGAAAACGCTTCTAATACATCTGCTAGCGATACCTTTTTTAATTACACTATAGCTTCCATCAGATCAAAGCAATTGCAGTTCCGCAGTCTTTCCATGCGCTGCAAAGTATTTTATGATGATGGAAAAATGCAACAGGATTTTACTGCAAACATTCGTATCAAAAAGGATAGTATTATATGGCTTTCGCTTACGGGCATTTTTGGTATTGAAGGCGCAAGGCTAGTTGTTACCAGAGATTCTGTTCTGTTACTCAATAAACTTACCCGAGAGTATCTGGCGCGCCCTGTTTCCTATCTCAGTCAAATCATTCCACTAAGTTCGGGTTATGATGCCCTTCAAAATTTATTGATTGGGCAATTGGTAAATGTAGAACCTGCCGAGCATCGCATTTATGAAGCGGATTCATTGTTGATTTTGAATTTTCAGAATACGAATCTTCGCCAAACGGCTACGCTTCATCGTCAAAAATATACAACGCTTGATTTGTTGTTGGCAGACCAACTCATAAAGCAAGATTTGAAAATTACTTTTGGCGATTACAGGGATTTAAGCGGCAGCTCATTTTCATTTTTACGTTTCATTGAGGTAAACCGTGGTTTGCAGAAGATGAAAATCAATATGGAGGTGCAGCGATATACGATAGACGAGCCGCTTACGTTTCCATTAGAAGTAAATGATAGCTACAAGCGCATATAACATTCGGGTTCTGCAAAAATTTCTGCGGTTTGCGTTGCTATTAATTTTATTAAATTTTGCTCAAACATCTTTTGCTCAAAACACGCAGCAAAAAAAGAATCAGTTGCAGCAGCAAATGAAACAACTGCAACAGGAAATCAAAGAGATTGAAGCTATTATCAATTCAACTTCCGAAAAGAAAAAGCAGTCGTTGGGAGAGTTGCAATCATTGCAGGCTAAGATAAAATCGCGCGAAAAATTGATAGATAACTTGCGCTTTCAGTTGCGCGAAATAGAAGGCGATATTAAGGAAACACAGCGCGATATTGAAGTGCAGAATATAAAGGTGCAGAACATGAAAGTAGAGTATGGCGAGATGCTGCGCAAAGCATATCACAACCTAACTTTACAAAGCGAGATGCTTTTCATTTTATCGGCAAGCAACTTTAATGAAGCCGTATCGCGCTATAGAATTCTTCGCAAGGTGGCTGATTTCAGGCGCATACAAGCCAAGCAACTGCAAACAGAAGTTGCTGCATTAGAAGTGAAAAAGAAAGTGTTGGAGGTAAACAAGAAAGAGCAGTTAGAAGTATTTTCTGAAGAAAATAAACAACAGGAGGTATTGATTCGTGAAAAGCGAGAGCAGACCAGCATTGTTGCAAAGCTCAGCGACCAAGAGAAGAGGTTGCGCAGACAGTTTCAGCAAAAGCAGCAAGCCATCCGCAACCTCAACAAAAAGGTTGAAGTTATTATTGCCGAAGAAATCAGGTTGGCAAGAAAGAAAGCTGAGGACCTTGCAAAGGCAAGTGGCACAAAGGTGGAAATCCCTCCTTCAACAAAAACTGATTATGAACCCATTCCGCTCACGCCTGATGAACGGGCATTAAGCAATGATTTTGTGAGCAATCGCGGCAAGCTACCTTGGCCTGTTACGCGCGGTCACATCATTTCGGGTTTTGGTAAGCAAGAGCATCCAACATTAAAAGGCGTTATAATCGAGAACAATGGCATTGATATTAAAACCACAGTAGGCAGCGATGCACGCGCTTTGTTTGATGGAACTGTGGTAAGCGTATTCTCTTTACCTACAACAAATACTTGCATCATTATCAAGCATGGTGATTACTTCAGTGTTTACTCAAATATTGAGGACGCTACTGTCAGAACCGGGCAGAAAGTGACTACAAAACAATCGCTTGGCAAGCTTTACAATGATGAAGAAGACAACCTCACTAAGGTGCATATTGAAATTTGGAGAGGCAAAGAAAAAATTGACCCTGAGTTGTGGCTTGCTATTAGGTAGCGTTGAATTTATAAGCGTTCCAACCATCTCGACATAAATACATCAAGCAGATAATAACCTTCTTCTGATTGGACAATCATTTCTTTTTGAACCAATGCCTGAAGGCTTCTTTGTATTGTGCTTTGAGCGCCCAGTTCATACTTTCGTATAAACTCTTTTGCCATCGGCTGCAAAACAAATTCTTCTTTTGCAATTGCGCGTAAAAGCTTCCATTGGCTATCACTCAACAAGTTTCTGAAACTATAATAAACATGTTCGTTTTCCTGCAAAGTATTATAGCAGGTTGTAGTTATATTTTCTAACGAATAATTTTTTATCGGCAGGTAAAAAAGTTTGTTGCAAAGCATTTGAACATACCACGTATGTGTTCTTGTCCATTCCAGTACATAGTCCATGCACTCATCAGGAATGGTTTTGCTTGTTTTCTCAAAATGTTTTTTGATGAATTTTTTATAAACGTTTTTTTCAATTTTGTCCAAATACATAATATCCGTGCTTTTAAAAAAAGGTCGATTGTGTGTGCCAAACATTGCATTTAAAATATGAGTGCTGCTTCCTGAAAAAATAAAGCTGATGTTTTTTGATTGCATAAAATGTGAGCGAAGCAGCTCTTCTATGCTTTTTTCATCATAGCTTTCTACCTGCTGAAATTCATCAATAGCTATCACAATGTGCCTCTTTTGTTTGTCTAAATATTGAATAATCTCTTTTAATGTTTCTCTCTGCTTTCCTTTTCTTACAATATCAAATTCTACCGAAGGCTCACCTGTAAGTGAATCTACAGAAATGGTTGGTCTTAAATTTGAGAGAAAAGTTGAAGCCATTTTAATTGCTTTCTCCGGAACGCTATCTAATTTTCCAATGATGCCGTCAGCCATCATTTTCAAAAAATCATTTAATGAGCCTGTTGAATGAATATCAATATAAAAACATGCGTAGTCTTTTTGCTTTTTCAATTTATAGAATACATGCTTTAATAAAACTGTTTTTCCTATTCTTCTTTCTGATATTAAAGTAAGATGCCTTCCACTTTCAATAGACTCTATGATTCGTGCACTTTCTTTATCACGATTGCAAAAGTATTCTGGTGAAATATAGCTGTTTAGTAAGAAAGGATTTTTGACTTCCATTATATTTATTTTCAGTACAAATGTACAACGCAAAGTGCGTAACGCAAAATGCGTAACGCAAAAGTAAATAACCATAAGGGTTTCAATAAATTGATTGCTTACGGCTTTAAATAAATATTGGTTGAAAATTTAATTACTGCTGCCCCATTGCTTGCAGCGTTCGCGCATTTTTTCTTTAAAATTCTCGCGCTCTTCGGGTGTCATGCAATCAATTTTTTGCTGCATTTTTTCTTTGTACTTGTTGCCACCCCATTTTGCTCTCACGCTTCCAAACAATAATTTGCTTAGCAACAACAAACCTAGTGCCTGCCAAAAGGTTATAAGTTTCAAGTCAAATATTTCTGGCATTAACCAATTCCATAAAGCCATTACTACATATCCTATAAGTGCAAATGCAATAGGTGCGAGTAAAATAACAGCAACGACTTTTTTAAGTATAATTCGTTTCATCCTTCTGCTATTTATTTAGTTTACAAACATGTCTTCGTACAGATGCTGCATGCGCTTGCGTAGGTGCATCACTGCATAGCGTTTTCTACTTAATAGCGTATTGATTGGTGCGCCTACTATCTCTGCTATTTCATTAAAACTCTTGTCTTCAAACTCGTGCATTATAAACACGTTGCGTTGCTCTTCGGGCAACTCGGCAAGGGCTGCGGTGAGCGCATCCATAATCACTTCGCGCATCATTTCACGGTCTTGCGAAGTGCCGCCCGATGGCAGAAAATCAGCAATATCTAACCGCTCGCCATCTTCTTCTCTTATGGCAAAGTAACCTTCCAAGCTCTCTGGTTTTTTCTTGCGAAAACGGTCGGTGATTTTGTTGCGCGCCACAGTAAACATCCATGAAGCCATTTGCTCCACAGGTTTCATTAGGCGATAAGTATTTACCAATTCGTAAAACACATCTTGCAGCACATCCTCCGCATCCTCGGTGCTGGGCACACGGGTGCGTATAAAGGCAAATAGCCTTTCTTGTTCTTTGCGAAACGTGTCGCGAATAAGATCGTTTTGTATCTCAGCCATGCTGAGTGAGAGTGTTATTGCAGCGTCCTTCATTGAACACTATGACGAAGGTGCGTTAAAAATATTGAGCCGCTGCTACGTATTTTGCTTTTTAAACATTGGCTTTAACATCCATTAAGGATATGTTATTTCTGCTTCAAGAGTTTTTGAAAACTAACATCACCATTGCGGAACATCGTTTTAAACAAATAGATGCCGTTACTGCAATCAATTGGAAAAGTTATTTGGTTGTTTTCCGTTTTCACCTGCACTTCTTTTCCTGACACATCAAACACCTGAATTTTATTAACCTGATGCAGCAAGTCTGTGTAGCTTACGTTTTCCGAGAAAGGATTTGGCGCAAATATCATTTTCTGAAAGCTCTTTTCTACTATGCTAAGCCAAGTTCCGCAGTTAAATTTTCTTGTGTTCCACTCATCAATAAAAGCTGAATAGTTATAACTGTCCAAACAATTATTGTAAATGTGGCAGTATTCAAAGCCGGAAATTCTTCCTGTAATAATACTTTTACGCACCCATAGAAAATTAGTGTTACAGGTGAAGCCAACTGCACGATACTCGCCAATTTCATCCCATACATTTTTGACGGTATCAATTCTGTTTAATGAAAGAATAACGGTGTCGCCCAACGTGCCATATCTTGCTCTGTTTTCTTCGCTGCACATGTTGTAGGGCGGGGCTGACAAATCAAATACCTTAATTGTATCCCTGCTTTCCGTGCCATTTAAGAGGGAGAGTATTTTGAAAGTTGTGCCTGTAGAAAATGTGTCAATTATTTGCGCACTTACTGAGATGCTGAAGCCACTATAAGCATTGCAAAAACTTATAGTAGGAGAACAACTACATGCAACAACAGATTTTACAGTTAGGTAGATTGAAAATGTGAGCAAAAAGTGTTTCATATCTATTTCAATTGTTGAGTTATGCAAACATCAAACTTTTTATCTAACGATAAATAGCCTACTCAACAAAGGTTACACTTTTTTTGCCAAAAAGATAATGCTGTAATTTAGGTTGCAAGGGAGACTTCGCAATCACTGTAGGTGTAAGTTATTGCAAAGCTTTCTTAGATTCTGAACTTAGGAACGGCAACACCAGAAAAGTGTAAACATAGCAGCCAACACAAAAAGAAAGTGCAGCTTCTAAAAAGGCACACACCAACAATATACCCGCAACAACTACTGCCGGAACAAAGAGATTTAAACCAAGCAAAACAATAATAGCTGTGCTGAATGCAACACCCACTGCTGCGGCAAACTTTTTGGGTGCAGCGTCAACCGCCACCACTTGCAAGTTCATCAAATCTGCTATTTGCTGCCCCAGCAGTCGAAAAATACTCCAGTTCTTTTTGCCCGCTGCGCGCACCACAAAATCATACAATTGAATCAGCAGCAACCACCAAGCGTTTAAGGCAACGGCAACAACTGTAAAAACAATAACTATTGAAGCCACCACGCGCGCCACATTGTTATTCACTTTATCATTAGATAGCGGACAAATTATTTGAGCCATTTGTAGAAAATTTGAGCGGCAAATATATAATAATCTACCAATCGAGTAGAGAATTGATTTTATAATTTTTGTTTAAATACTTCTGGTCGAAATTCTATGCGTTGTAGCAGGGGTAAGTTGTTATTTTTCATACCATATTATTTTATCAGAAAAATTTAAATCCTTGTAATAAAGTCTGCTAGCATCCATTGCAATAAATAAATAGGCTGAAAAAATTCACAGCCGCAAATGCCTATCAATCTTTACTTTGCAGCCGTTATGGTAGTGCTTCGCTCAGAAAAATTAGTAAAAAGCTACAAGGGTAGAAAGGTAGTAAACGAGGTTAGCTTTGATGTAAAGCAAGGTGAGATTGTGGGTTTGCTTGGTCCCAATGGCGCTGGCAAAACCACTTCGTTTTACATGACCGTTGGCTTGATAAAACCCGATGCAGGAAAGATTTTTTTGGCGAATGAAGACATCACTGACCTGCCCATGTATAAGCGCGCAAAACAAGGCGTGGGCTACCTACCGCAAGAGCCCAGTGTGTTTCGCGATTTGAGTGTGGAAGATAATGTGGCGGCTGTGTTAGAGATGACAGAGCTTTCAAAAAAAGAGCAGAAAGACCGGTTAGAATTAATGCTGCAAGAATTTGGTTTGAACCGTGTGCGCAAAAGTATGGGCAATGTGCTAAGCGGAGGCGAAAGAAGGCGTACAGAAATCGCGCGGGCACTGGCAACCAATCCTAAATTTATTTTGTTGGATGAACCATTTGCCGGCATCGACCCTATTGCTGTAGAAGACATTCAGCGCATTGTAGAAAAATTGAAAGAGAAGAATATCGGAATTCTTATCACCGACCATAACGTGCAGGAAACACTTTCTATCACCGACCGTGCCTATCTTTTGTTTGAGGGAAAAATATTGAAACAAGGCACCGCACAGGAACTTGCCGATGATGAAATGGTGCGTAAAGTTTATCTGGGAGAAAACTTTGAACTGAAGAAGAAAGTAGTGGTCAACAAAGAGCAGAAATCGGAGGGTAGATAAATGCTTCTTGAGTGGATAGGCAATAGATTTGTACAATACAGAATTTCTGCAATAAAAGAATTGCGGAACGAGGCTTTGAGCCTACAACAAAAGCAATTTTCATCATTGATTGAGAAAGGCAGGAACACACAATTTGGTCAACAATATTTTGCAAAAGGTTTATCAGATTACAAGGAATTTGCACAAGCAGTTCCATTGTTTGATTATGAAATGACTAAGCCATTTATCCATCAAATGATGATGGGCGAAAAGAATGTATTGTGCAGCGATGACATCAAGTGGTTTTCAAAGTCGAGTGGAACAACCGATGTAAGCAAGTTTATACCCGTAAGCCGGGCAGCAATGCACCACGGACATTTCAAGGCAGGGCGCGATATTCTTGCAGCGTATTTTGAACGCTACCCAAGCAACAAATTGTTTTCGGGAAAGCATTTGGTGATGGGAGGTTCTATTGCACCTTTTGCAGAAAATCCAAGTGTAATGACAGGTGATGTTTCGGCAGTGTTGATGAAAAATATCACACCCTGGATTCAGGCATTGCGCACACCAACTTTAGATATTGCGCTGATGGATAATTGGGAGCAAAAGCTGGAGAGAATGGCGCAGCAAGTTGCCATACAAAATGTAACAGGTATTTCGGGCGTGCCCACCTGGACATTATTGTTGCTAAAAAGAGTACTCGAAATCACGGGTAAAAAAAGTATAGCCGATGTGTGGCAAAACTTTGAAATGTTTATTCATGGCGGGGTCAATTTTCAGCCATTTAAAAATGCCTTTGATGAAATATTTGGCAAGCAAGTGTTTTACATCAATGCCTACAATGCTTCCGAAGGTTTTTTTGCCATGCAGGATACCGAAGATGAAGGTATGTTGTTGCTACCCGACCACGGAATTTTTTATGAGTTTATCCCTGTAGAAGAATCAAAAAGTAAGCACCCGATTGTATTGCCATTACAAGAAGTGCAGATCAACAAAACTTACGAATTAGTGATTACATCTAACAGTGGTTTGTGGCGTTACCGCATAGGCGATACTGTTCGCTTTGTTTCATTAAATCCATATCGAATTATTGTTGCCGGGCGCACTAAGCAATTCATCAACATTATGGGTGAAGAGTTGATGGTGCATAATGCCGAAAAGGCAATGGCAGAAGTTTGCGCAAAGCATAACTGCATTATCAAAGATTTTACTGTGGCTCCTATTTTCCCCTCAGCCGATGGCACTGCTGCGCACGAATGGCTGATAGAGTTTGAGCGACCACCACAAAATATCCATGCGTTTAAAAACGATTTAGACCAACATTTGAAATTGTCTAATTCAGATTATGCTGCAAAACGCAGCAGCAATCTTGCCTTACGCGAATTAGAAATTACAGTATTGCCACTAAATACTTTTCACAAATGGTTGGCATCAAAGAATAAATTGGGCGGGCAACATAAAGTGCCGCGCATGAGTAATGACAGAAAGTTGGCAGAGGAATTGAGTCAATGGATTTAGCTTAATAATTTACTTTCGCCACCAATGAAATTTCTGACTGCATCGCTGCTATTTCTTTTTACTG
The DNA here is from genome assembly GCA_964552715.1 of uncultured Chitinophagaceae bacterium. Taxonomy (GTDB): domain Bacteria; phylum Bacteroidota; class Bacteroidia; order Chitinophagales; family LD1; genus UBA7692. The sequence continues at coordinate 34,400 of CAZKHZ010000004.1, forward strand.
CGAATTGCTTTTCGCAATTGGTTTACCACGGGCATTCACACAATGATTATTTGCAAAAAAAACCATTGAATGAAGCCACTCGATATGGCTTCAAAAGCATTGAGATTGATGTGTGGTTGCACGATAATAAGTTGGTAGTGTCGCATACAAAGATTGGTTTGAATAGAAAGAAAACCCTCGACTCACTTTACCTAAAACCATTAGCCGATGCAATAAAAAAGAGCAGAGGTAAAATCTATGACACCGATTCGGCTGCTTTGATTCTGATGCTTGATTTTAAGAATGAACCCGTAGCAACTTATATGAAGTTGAAACAAGTTATCCGCCCGTATCGGCATCTTTTTACGCAATGGCATGGAGATACCATTGTAAAAAAAGGCGTATTGCAATTGATGATTTCAGGTGGTGTGCCGCGCGATACTATTATGTCTGATTCTATTCGTATTGCCTGTTTGGACGGGGGAATAAAAGACACAGCCATGTCAGTATCTAGTGTGTTGGTGCCACGGGTAAGTTCTTCGTGGGGCAAATATTTTAATTGGAATGGCGCAGGCAAAATGCCTAAGGAAGAATTAAAAGTTTTGCGCAAATTAGTTGCTGCTGCGCACGCTTCCGGCAAGACCATTCGCTTTTGGGGCGCTCCCGATAACTATGGTGTTTGGAACACTTTGTTAGATGAAGGTGTGGACTGGGTGAATACTGACCGACTAAAGCCTTTTGCAGAATATTATCATAGCAGAGGGAAGTAGAAAATCGTATTGCTGTTATTAGACATTTATTTTTTGCACCCATGCGAGTCTAATGAAGGTTTATAACATCCCGCTACTCGTGAAGGTCAAATAATATTAAGTGGGGGGTTAATTGACCATACAAATTTGGACGGAGAAAGAAAGCCGACCGCATAATAGCGTATGTGGTTTAGCAGTTAATTTATCCCTTAAGCTGTTGGAAGTGGTGGCAGATTGTTTAGTATATTTTTAAAACTTAGGGTAATCCTCCCGCTTCCATCAAGTCCAAATTAGGCAATTTGAAGTGTATGCCGTTTTGTTTTATGGTGCTGAAGAGGTGGTGGCTGTCATAGACAAATTGGTAGGGCTGGAGAGGGTTGAACGATTCAATGCTGTGGCAATTGATGCTGAAGTCGGGTGTGCCGTTTTCCATATATCGTGTAGAGATTAAGTGAGTGTTGGTGTGCTGGTGCAGGGTGTACCATGCTCCTTCGCCAATGCCGCCCAACCATTGCGCATCATGGGGCAGTGTTGCGGGGCGCGGAGGTTCTTTCATAGCGCCTATTGGCACATCGCTGGGCAGGGTGAGGGAAGTTTTGTGACGCATATTATCGGTGAGTTGCGCAATTAAAAACCGCAGCGACTGCCTTCTGTTCATACTTACCACTTGGAGTGTAGATTGATGAAAGCAATAGACCTTGCCGTGTTGCTGTGCGTTCACCACATTGCTGATGGGGCTGGGCATGAGCGATTCGGGTAACATCATTTTGCGCACTGCCGGATGACTTTTTTGCAAACCTGCCACCACGGTTTGCGCCACAAAGCGGGAGCAGCTATTGCTGCTGTATGCCAGCGCACCATAAGACGTGGAGCCTTTCAGCACCATGCTGTTTGCAAAGCGGTGTGCCTTGTTAAAGTTCAGCGTGTCTGTAACCGAAAAAAACATGCGCCCCCTGCCGTGTGTAAAGTGCTGAATGTTGTCGAGCTCGGTAACTATGTGTAGCAGGTTTTCAATGCTGCCATCGTCTTGCACCTTAGCTTTGGTATGCAATATCAGCTTGGGGTCGCTAAGAGCCGAGCGGGTGCGCCCCATGCCACGGGCGGTGATGTATCGTCCAAAATCAAAATAGAATAAATCGCCTGAATTGTCTTCTACCAAAATCACCGCAGCGTGTCCAATCTTGAAGTTTAGGTTCTTTACCAACCCTGCCTTTTTCAGCAGCAGCATCCATAGTTCATCGCCTCGGGCGGTGGTGTCGGGCCATGCCAACACAATTGCCCTACCAGTTATTTCATCACGCTTCATTCGGGGCAAATCTAATTTTAAACTAATATAGAAACGGCATGAGTTGAGTGAAAGTTTTAATAATTATAAATGCTTAATTCCTCGTTTTTAAATACTCCGCCACTCGCAGCGAGGCGTTCTTTCTGATTTCATACCAAAAAAGGTTGAAGTCAACCAAGTGCATCACTTTCCAGCCTTGCACAAATGGTAAGCTTGTTTTTACCCACAGGTAATTGTTTTTGATTCTTGCTTTGGTACGAAATGGTTTTGTTTTGCTGAGGGTGAGCAACACACCGCAATTGGCTTCGGCAACAAGTGTATCCATTTTCCACGAAATAGGATTGACACATACCCTGCCATATAACAGCGTATCCTCGTTTGGCACAAATTTATCTTTGAAAGCAGCCCATGTAACATAGCAGTTGGTGGCTTCGGCTGCTGGGCAGGGTTTCAAAACCTCATAAGCATCGGGATAAATTCCATAGCCGATAGCATAAGCGCACACGAGCTTTTCTTTCATCTCTTTGTTGTCAAAAAAATCTTTCAGCAATTGGCGCGAATGTCTGGTGCCTTGACTGTGCGATGCTATAATAATAGGGCGACCGTTGTTGTAGTTTTTTAGGTAGTATTCAAAAGCGCGCTTTACGTCCTGATAGGCAAAATCTAATGCCAACGCGCCATTGCCAGTGGTATCTTCAAAACACTGAATTTTACCTTGACGATACAGGGGGGTGTAAACCCTGCCCACATGATTAAATGTTGTAGCCTGAAATTTTACGGGTAATTTGCTGAGGCGTTTGTTCAAATCTTGGTCATTCACATCGGCACACCAAGTAGCACCCTTGTCGTATAGCGTAGGGTAGATGTAAAACACATCCACCGCTTTAGCCGAGTCGCTAATCCACTTTTCACTTTTGGGAATAACATCTGCTCCATCTACTCTGAAAGGTAAGGTCAACCAGTTTTGCTCCTTGCTATAATCTGGTGCGGCAGGTTGGTCGTTGGCATTGAACGGAGGCATTATCTGCGCATGTGTGAAGGAGTAAAAAAGTATTGCGATGAGCAGTAAAGTGTTTTTCATTGTTAGAATTTTTTTTGTTTAAATAATAATGCCTCCGTTCAATTTATAAGGGTCTTCAGCAAGCTCACAGCCAATGGATCCATAATAATTTGGTTCAGGAGCTGTAAATTAAATACAAGAAAATACTTTTATGTGATAATATATTACGTGCTAAAAGAGTGCTTGGTTCTTTTCCATGCATTACCTTTGGTATTTGAGGCACACACAGTATGTTTAATTATGTGCAGAAAAAAGATGGATTCATGTAACGCTTGACTAACACCTACTGAATTTTGCGGCAACTTGCACAAGTAACTTCCATATTATAAATTAGCTTTTGATGATAGAACACATACAACAACAGATTGCTCAATTGAGCCGAATGGTAGAGGCTTTGCTTTCTGCCAATGAGGCGCTACGGAAGGAAAATGAACTATTGAAAAGACAAATTGCCGAGAGGAAAGAGAAAAATAGCACTTTGGAGGAACAAGTTGCTGCCCAACACTTGCAATCTTCCGATAC
>CAZKHZ010000005.1:0-34478 GCA_964552715.1 uncultured Chitinophagaceae bacterium
ATACACATCGTCATCTTTAAATAACTCAGCTCTCCATAATATCATTTTTTTTCCTTCATACTCACAGAACGCACCTGAGTATGGTTCTGAAGAAGCATTTATTTGCCTTAAAATAGCTACTGCTGTATTATTCCAATTTATTTTTCCATCATCTGGGTTTCTTGGGTAGCAGCGCAATGCATCAGTAGGATTTTTGGATTGATGCTCTAAGACATAATTGGAATCACTTTCTAATATCTTGGCTGCTTCGATAAACATTTCAGGAATGCTTTCCGTCATCCACAGGTTTACTTTTCCAATTCTTGTGTTGATGTTTGCTTCAAAATAGCGTCTAGCAATTATATCTCCTGAGTCTAATTCTCCGCCAATCATTTTATGGATACATAATCCAATTCTTGTTTCTCCATTTATGAGTGCCCATGCTTGGCAAGCATTTCCACGGTATTTGGGCAAATCTCCTCCATGCGCATTTAAAATGCCTAAGCGAAACAATGAAATAACATCATCTGGAATAACACCTGAATAATTTACACTTAAACAAATATCAATCCCATCCTTTGTAGATTTTAGTTCTTTTATGTCTGTTGCTCTTAGTTTTGGCGTGTATAAATACTCTGCTCCAATTGCGGTGGCAAATGATTCAAAATCTTTTGCTGCTACTTTATACTCAGGAGCTTCTTTTGCTGTAATTATCAATACAATTTGCCAATCAAGTTTTTGACAAAGTTGCATCGTATTGAACATCAGTTCAGATCTACCAATTACAGCAATATTCATAGTTTAAAAATTACCAATATACTTTATTTTCAAATGCAAGAGCTGGATAGTTTGACTCCATGTAATTTTTGTAATCAACACCGTGTAAATTTAGCTGTTTTGCCGAAAGCATACCTTCTGCTACTTTCAGCCCTCCGGCATGTAGGTCAAACACTGCGCTTGGGTCAATGAAATCAGTGGTGTAACTCATATATCCAAAATTTGCGGGGTTTTCCGGATACTTTTTACTTTTTATTTTTCCGAAATCTACATTTCCGGCAATATGAATTATTAAATGGTCTTGACTTAGTATATTCTCATTAATTAGTGCATCATCGGTTGCACCTACTATTAAATTATTAAGGCTGTGCTCAGCTATTATTATTGTATCAAATTTATCAACTATTTTACTATCAATTTTATTTTCCGATTCTACAGTTTCAAAATTGTAATTGTTTGAACTTAAAATTTTAAAGATAGGAGTTGTAAACTTTTTACATCCAATCACTAATATGTTAGTGCTAAGTGGGGTTCTTTTTTCTTTCAATAAAAAGAAGATACAAATAAACCCAATGTAATCCATTGTTTTGAGTCTATCATCTGACTCATTTGTGCCATATACCTTTATCCCTTTTCTTCTGCAGGCATCAATATCTAATTCCTTGGGTCTAAATTCCCATGGTTCCCACATTAGAGGTATTACACAGTCTGACTTTAATCTAGAGATGAGTGTGCTATTTATTGGTCTCAAAAAGCCCGTATTGGTTACAAGATCTATGTTAGATAAATCTTCGTTATTTAAGTCTTTTGTAATTCTTATTCTGCCAGAAACACCAAGGCTATCTGCACATGAGTAAATTTGGTTTTCAATCTCTGCAAAACTTCCATAGTTAGATTCTTTTGCAAATGCAGTTACATTAGCACCACCTAAAGCAGCCAAAATAGGGGTGCATATATAGTTGCCGGTTGCTGCTTCAGTTAGAATATTTTTATCCGATAAATTTATTTTAAACTTATCGAATGACTTTTTTAGTAAATTATTGACTCTTGTCATTATTCAAAAAAATTGTGCACCACATTTCAAAATTCATAAAGCTCCAAATCAATAACCTATGGTTGATTCTAAGATTGATATGCTCATCAACTATTTTGCGAATGTAGCTTGGATTTATAAATTCAGCACAGGCTAAATTGTTAGCGAGTAAAAGATCTTTTACATATTCGGCATTTTCTCCTCTAAACCAACTTTCATCAGGCGAAGAGAATCCCTGTTTTTTCCTATTTAGTATTTTGTCAGGTATAAATTCTTGCATTGCTTTTCTCAATACATTTTTACCATCATCAAATTCTCTGTAGGCTTTTTTCTTTTGTGCCGTGTTTTCGTCTATTTTTTGAATTTCGTTATGAAGATTTCCAAGTTTATGACGTACCGGAATTTTTTGTGCAAAATCAACCAAGTCATTATCCATAAATGGAAAGCGCTCCTCTAAACCGTTTGCCATTGAGAGTTTATCACCTACCATAAACAAGCCGGGCAAAAAGGTTTTAATTTCAAAGTATAATGAATTATTGATGTGATCTTCGGGGGTGTCGTACTTTAAGGTTTCATTAAAAGTGAATACTCGTTCAAAAATTCTGCGTGGTTCGTCAATATCAATTTTTGAAAAAACATCGGCATTGAATAAGTCCTTTTTATCACTATCGGGTACTAAGCGTTGCCAAAAACTATAATACTGTTCAAAATATTGTGATTGATTTATGGAGTCGAATACTTTATAATATCTCCAGGGGTAGCCACCATATAGTTCATCGCCACCAGTTCCTTGTAGGCACACTTTTACAAACTTGGAGGCTAATCGAGATATGTAGTAATTAGGGTACGACATTCCGACCCTTAAATCTTCTAAGTGATAAACAACTTTTGGTAAAGACCAACGCAAGTCTCCTGCGTTAATTACTTGCTCATAATGTTCAGTTTTGTAAAAATTTGCCATTAATTCAGCATCCCTCCGCTCATCATAGTTCGCCTCTACACCAGTAACTTCACTCATATCGAAGCCACAGGTAAAGGTGCATAAACGTGGAACGCGCTTTGATGCAATAGCTGTAATTGAACCAGAATCCATGCCACCAGAAAGATAAGAGCCAACTGGAACATCGGCTATCATTTGTCTTTCCACCGCTTGGGTAAATAAATTTAGGGTTCCGATTCTTGCATCTTCAAAACTCATTTTTTCGTCAGGCTTTGAAAAATCATAATTCCACCATGATTTGTGTTTTATAAATGAGGTGGTTTTATCAATGCCTACGGTGTTTGCTGGAGGCAGTAACGCCAAACCTTTAAAAAATGTGCGAAATGAGAATAAATTTTGGAAGGTGAAGTATTCATTTACAGCATCCAAATCTACTTCTTTCTTAAAATCAGGGTGCTCTAAAATTGCTTTAATTTCTGATGCGAAAACAAAGCTGTTTTTATTTAGCCAATAGTAAAGAGGTTTAATCCCGAAGCGGTCTCTGCTCAAATAGAGTTTCTTTTCTTTACTGTTCCATGCTCCTATGGCAAACATTCCGTTTAGACGTTCGAAAAATGCGGTGCCGTATGCTGCTAAACCTTCAGCAATTACTTCGGTATCTGTTCCTGATATAAAAGTATAACCAAGAGCGAGTAGTTCGTTTTTTAATTCAGGAAAATTATAGATGCAACCGTTAAAAACAATTGTCCATTCTGAATTTTTAGAGCGCATCGGTTGAGAGCCTTTTACAGATGTATCTAAAATGGAAAGTCTTCGATGCGCAAAACCAATGTTTTCATCTATCCAAAAACCTTCACTATCAGGACCGCGATGTGAAATTTTGTCTGCCATTTTTTTTAGCAAACTTTGCTCGCACTTTGCTCCGTTTAAGTTGAAAACGCCTGCTATTCCACACATATTTTACAAAAGACATTTAATTGTTGCCTATTTTCAATTTTAAATGATAAGCTCATTTTTTGAATCTTCCTGAAAAACACGCTTCCTCTTGATGAAAATACGTTATAGATAAATGGTTGTCTGATACAATTTTTTTGTACTCAGTTTCAGAATATCTTGATGCATTGCTAGGTGAATACCAATCGAAATTTACGGATTTGGATGTTTCAAATCCTAACTCACTGTTCCAAAAGCATTTTAAAAAGTTCCAGTAAATAAAACGTTGTAAATCGTATTCGCCTCCTTTAATATCAAGTAGCGGAATATCGGGACACTGGATTTTCACATTTAATGCAGATAGATTTTTACCAAGCACTGTTAGTGCCTCTGAGAGTTCCCAAATTTGCTCTTTGGAGAGCGTTTTAGAGAATTCTCTGAAATGTTCATCTAATAGCTCTCTTGGCAAAGCTTTTTTTGCATAAACATAGCAAGCAAATTCACCGCCAATTTTTGTGATTGAGGTGAGGTGAGCAAATGTTTTTTCGGGAAATTCGGTATGATGAATTACTTGGTCGCAACTTACATAATCAACGCAATTTTCTTTAATCCCCGTATCTGCAATATCCCCCCTTACAAAGTAGAGATTTTTAATGTGTTTATAGTTCTTGGCAGCAATATTTGCAGCTTCAGAAAAGTCCATGCCAATTACTATTGCATCGGGTGCTAATTGGGCAAACCATGCTGCTTTATATCCAAGTCCACATCCTGCGTCTAAGATGACTTTGCCTTTTAAGAAATTGCCTAAATCGGCTTCGCTTTTAAATCCATAAAGCTCTAAGTACCACTTGTATTGGAGATTATAAAAGTCTGTAAGGCTCTTATCTTCTTGTTTATCAAATGCAGTCCATTTTTCTGAGAAGGCCTCATTTGTATGCTGCTGATTATCAAAAGAAGAAAAGTTTGCCCGAACAATAAAATTATCTTTTGCAATTACATTCTCCTTAAACAAGTTTCTTACATCCATTTTATGCTAAGGTTTTAATCACTTCAACAATATATTTAAAATCATCCTCATTCATCCTGTTATGAAGCGGTATAGCAATGCTTAAATTATTTGCTTTCATGGCACCTGGAAAATCTTCTGGTTTAAAGCCATATTTTTCTTTATAAAATCCAAGCATGTGTACAGCATGTGTTCCCGGGCGGGTAGAAATTCCTTTTTCTTGCAAATATTCCATTAAATCGTTTCGCTTTAAAGGAGCTTTTTGTTCATCAACTAAACAAACATAAGACTGCCATCCATGTTTGTAACCTTGAGGCACTAATGGTGTTTGAAGCCAAGTTAACTCTGAAAATTGTTCATTGTAGAAAGTTGCCCACTTTTGCCTTTCATCAATAAACTTATCTAGTTTCTTTATCTGCACAACACCAACTGCACCCTGCAAATCAGTCATGCGATAATTAAATCCCATAATATTAAACTCTGGAAGAATGTATGGTTTAGGACCTTTGTGGCGCTGCTCTTCAGATATAGATGCCCCATGATTGCGCAACATATCTAAGTGGTGAGCCACCTCATCATTGTTTGTGGTAAGCATTCCGCCTTCGCCCGTTGTTACAGATTTGCGTGGATGCAGAGAGAAACAACCTATATCGCCCAAGCTTCCGGCCGGTTTGCCATGCAAGCCCGCACCAGCAGCACACGCGGCATCCTCCACAATTTTAAGCGTTGGAAATTCGGTTTTGATTGCCTCAACATCTGCGCATAAACCAAATAAATGTACAGGTATGATAGCGGTTGTTTTTGCAGTTATCTTGTCCTTGATTTTTGCAATATCAATATTGAATGTATTGGGGTTAATATCAACAAATACAGGAACTGCATTGCAATACAAAACTGCATTTGCTGTAGAGACCCAAGTAAACGCAGGTACAATAACTTCGTCACCTGGCTGCACACCCACCGCTAGCAATGCTAAGTGCAAGGCGGTGGTGCAATTACTTACCGCCAAGGTGTGTTTCACCTGATGTCTTTCGGCAAATAATTTTTGAAGTTTTGCAACCTGAGGTCCTTGAGTAAGCCAACCGCTAAAAATAGGTTCTTTCAAAGCTTCCCATTCTTCTTGCCCCATCAGCGGTTGCGAAATTTGTATAACACGATTTTCCATTAGTTTGCTTTGTTCTTTTCTCTCCAGTCAATGAGCTTTTGCAAGCCTTCTTTCAATTCATATTGGTAGGTGAAGCTTAATTCATCAGTTGCTTTTTTGCGAGCGCCAATTCTATTTTGCACTAATGCGCGTGCATCATCTGCACTATATGGTTTGTAATTTACTTTTAGGTCAGAGGTTTTAAGCTTTAAGATTAAATCGCAAAGTTCTTTAATAGAGGTTTGCACTTCGGTGCCTACATTATAAAATCCAAAGTTGGTATCGCTTTTTAAAGCCAATGCATTGCATCGTGCAACATCTTCTACGTAAATAAAGTCATAAGCCTGACTTCCATCTCCGTTAATTTCAGGAGCTTCGTTGGCATCAATTTTATTCAACATTATTGGAATCACTCCCGTGTATGCTGCCGTTTGGTCTTGGTGCGGTCCGTAAACATTCATATATCGAAGACCAATTACAGGCAGGTTGTACCTCTCATTGAATGCAGTGCACATAGCTTCTCCAGCTATCTTGGTTGCTCCATAAAAATTTTTGTTGTTGAAAGGATGGCTCTCAGTCATAGGCAATTCAACAGCATCGCCATACACAGATGCCGAAGATGACCACACTAATTTCTTAATATTATTTTTTACACAGGCTTCAAGGATGTTGAAAGTACCTGCAATGTTTACATCAAAGGCGGTGCGTGGATAATCCTTACAATGCAGTAACCACATAGCAGCCAGTGAAACAACATAATCTTTGCCTTTCACGGCATCGTTTAGAATGTCTGTTTCGCGAATATCCCCTCCATTGGCATAAACAGAACAGCGAGGGTCTTTAAGTTGCTCTTTTAGATAATCTATTTTGCCCCTTGCAAAGTTGTCGTAAACAATTACTTCAGCAACATCTTCTTTTAACAATTCTGCAACTACAAAGCTGCCGATAAACCCTCCGCCTCCAATAACTAATATTTTTGCCTGCGATAATTCTGTCATTTTAAATTTTTGCGCTGCAAAGAAAAGCGTTTTGGGCTATAAACATAAAGTAAAAAGAAATCAATTAGGCAAGCGCAATTATTAGGAAGTGTGGCTTCGGTTTATGTATAACTCGTAAACTTGACGCGCGATAGCAAAACAAGCAGTGGCTGCAGGAGAAGGGGCATTTAAAACATGAATTTCATTTTCACTTACTTCATAAACAAAATCATCCACAATACCATTTTTATCTAATGCTTGCGCTCTTATTCCGGATGTGTATCCATTTACCATATCCCAATTGAAACCAGACCAATACTTTTGAACACTTTCGCTGAAATACCTTTTGCTTGTTTGTTTCATAATCTCCTGAAAGGCAGTTTTTCGATATTTGTAAATAACCTTATACAAACCTTTTGCTGTGAATGCCTCAAAAGCATCTTTTAGATTAAAACCAAAATTATTATATGCTTCTCTGTCTAATACTAATACGGCATTTGGACCTAATTTTACTGTTCCGTCTAACATGCGGGTTATGTGAATGCCTAAAAAAGGAAAGTTAGGATTTGGTACAGGGTAAATTGGAATTTCAGCATTGTAACTGCCTTCTTTTAGTTTGTAGTATTCACCTTTAAATGGGGTGATTGTTATAGGGCATTTTTTTTGGGTAATTAAACTATAAACTCTGTCACATTGCAATCCTGCTGCATTTACAACAAGGTTTGTTGAAATAATTTTGTCTTTTGAAGCAATGGTAAATCCCGAGTCGGTTTTTATGATTTTTTCTGCCTGAAAGTTATAATAAATAGTTGCGCCAGTTTGCTGTAATAATTCCAGTATTTTTTTTGAAACCAAGCTATAGTCAGTCAATCCCGTTTCGGAGACCCAAACGGCTTTTTTACAACTTAAACCTTCCTGAATTTCTTTTAACTCTTGATTGCCAATGTATTTCAAATTTAATCCGCAAGCAATGCCGTTATCATATAGTTTTTCAAGTGCGACAAGTTCATTTTCATTGGTGGCAACAATAACTTTTCCGGTGATTTTATGTGGTATAGAATGCGCTTTCAAAAAATCCAACATCAAGCCATAACCTTCAATACAGTTTTTTGATTTGTAGGAGCCTTGTTTATAGTAAATACCAGAGTGAATTACGCCACTGTTTCTGCCTGTTTGATGTAAGTTAATTTCATTCTCTTTTTCAAGAATGGAAATGCTTATTCCTGGTTGCTCTTGTGCAAATTTCCATGCAATACTTAAACCTACTATACCCGATCCAATTATGGAGATGTCAAATTGACGCATGTTTCTATTTTGATGCAAATGTAAATGAATAATCAATTTGGGCTTTTACTTTAAACAAAAATTAATCGTATAATCGTTTTGCTTGGGGGATAAAACCAACTTCAATAAAATGCAGTCTTTATTTCTGAACACTCAACCGCGAGATTGAGTAATTTCTTGCATCAGAAATAATTGACTTGCCAAAATAGTAAGTAAATTGTCCTCTAATTAGTAATTAGTTATCTATGAAAAATTTTCTACTTTCAGTATTAAGTAATTTGCAGTCTATCAAGAGCCTTGCAAAATATATGTTTGCAACAGCACTTTTCCTGCTGTTTTCAACGAATGCGAACGCACAAATTAATCCTGGTTCAATTTCAGGCTTAAGGGTTTGGTTTAGGGCAGATAGCTCGGCAGTGGTTACAGGAAACAAGGTGATTTCACTAAATGATTTGAGTGGTAGTAACTCTCACGCTACGCAAGCAGATACTTCAAAACAGCCATCATTGGTTACCAATATTCTTAATGGGAAACCCATTGTTAGGTTTGATGGGGTAAATGACTTTTTAGCCACATCAAATTTTCTGGTAACAGCTTCACAGCCAAATACCATATTCATTGTTTGGAATATTGCCGCAACTGGTTCCGCAGCACAGACAGCACTCTCTGGATTAAATAACACAGAATCAAACGGCATTTTTCATGCACTTGCTACAAGCAGATTAAATATATTTTCTGGCTCGTCAGTTTATTACACAAAAACAGCTCCCTTTAATCACATTATCACAACAGCAGTTTACAATGGCGCTAACTCAGCAATGCGTGAGAATGGTGTGGGAAGAACGCTTACACCCAACAGCAATTCTGGCACCCAGGGATTTAAAATGTTGCACATTGGAGCAAACTACGGAACGGCAAGTTTTTTGAAAGGTGATGTAGCAGAGGTAATCGTTTATAATTCAATATTAACTACTCAACAACGTAATGATGTAGAGCAATACTTAAGATTGAGATATGCTCCTCAAATTAATTTGGGTCCAGACTTAGTATTTAGTAATAAATTCTGTCACACACTGTCTATTGGCAATGGCTTCACCAATATCCAATGGAGAAATTCCACGGGAGTTTTAGGAACATCAAGTTCACTTCCAATAAATAAAAATGGAAAGTATTGGGTAACAGCAAATGATAGTTTTGGCTATCAATCGGTTGACACCATCAATGTAATGTTTGATGTGATACAGGGACTGAATACGCTTAACACCACTATTTGCTTGGGAGCATCGGCAAAACTATATCCAAAGTTTTCCCCGACTGCCTCGGGTACTTTTACCTATTTGTGGAGCAACGGCTCTACAACTGATACGCTGTTGGTAAGCGGTGAAGGCTCCTATATACTAAGGGTAACTGATGCCTTTGGATGCACTTCAATTTTAGATACTATAAAGGTTAAGTTGGATACTTTCAAATTGAGAAATTTATTGCCTGCAAGTGTCAGTGTATGTAGTGGCACAACCTTGGAGCCTTTAATCCCATTAGTTGATATAGGTTTTATTCAATGGTCAAACAATCAAAATACATATTTAACTGTAGTAAATGATACTGGAAAATTATCAGTTATTATTACCAACATCAGAGGCTGTGAGGCTTATGATACTACACAAGTTTTCATTTCAGGAATTGCTCCTTTCAGCAAGTTCTTTACCGACACTGTTTGTTTGGGAAATACAACCCCATTTTTCAATCAATCTTTACCCGGTACCACTACAGACTTAATTGTTAAACAATTATGGAAGTTTGGTAATGGAGACAGTTCGTTGTCAATCAATCCAACTTATCAATACCCTATTGCAGGAACGTACCAAGTAACACTAACCAACATCACCCAGGCAGGTTGCGTTTCAAGCATTGTAAAAAGTGTTCTTGTGCGTGCCGCTTTAGCGGCAAGTTTTAACGCTGCCGAAGCATGTATCAATGACCAGATTTTAATATTTGAAAATAGTGCTGCCACACTGCCTGATGTCATTAATCAATGGAAATGGAATTTTGGTAACGGTGACACATCAACTGTTCGTGTACCTAACTATACTTATAGCATTGCTGGAGGCTATAGCGTGCAGCTTACAGTAAAAAGTGTGTTTGGATGCTCCAAATCATTTACGAAAGTGCTAAACGTTTATAGTGTAACACCGCCACCTGCCATTACTTCGCTTTCTCAGCCAAATGATGCTTTTATAACTGGTGATTCATTAGTGAATTTTTCTTGGAGTAATGCTGTAGGAGCTGTTTCATTTCGGCTTCAGGTATCGGCTACCAATCAATTTTTGACCCAAAGCAAAGATACTTTAGTTATTGTCAATTCAATTTCGCTTAATCTATCTACTGGAGTTCACTATTGGAGAGTTATAGCATTTAGTGCTTGTGATTCATCTTCAACCTCAAACTCACGAGTAATCAATGTGTTTAATCCTGCTTTGTTAGGCAACTTGGTTTTTTGGGGCAATGGGGGAAATGTTGTACAAAACGGCAATAGTGTTTCTGAAATTAAAGATTTAAGCGGTAAAAATCATCATGCAATACAGTTAGATGGAACAAAGCAACCGAGCTTAGTTTCAAATGTTTTGAATGGTAAGCCTATAATTCGTTTTGATGGAACAGATGATTTTTTAGCCACACCAAATTTTTCGGCAACTTCCGACACGCCAAACACCATATTCATTGTTTGGAATATTGCCGCAACTGGTTCCGCAGCTCAAGCAGTGTTGTCCGGATTGAGTAATACAGAATCAAATGGAATTTTCCATTCGCTTGCAAACAGCAGACTGAATATGTTTTCTGGTGCGACAGTTTATTATGCTAAAACCGCACCTTTCAGTCACATCATCACATCTGCTGTCTATCGAGGCATTTCTTCTTTAATGCGTGAAAATGGAGTAGGTAAAACGTTAATACCAAGCAGCAATGCAGGAGGTCAGGGTTTTAAGATGTTGCATATTGGTGCAAACTATGGAACATCAAGCTTTTTGAGAGGTGATGTAGCAGAAATAATTGCCTATAACTCTGCTTTAACTGCCCAGCAAAGAACTAATGTAGAGCAATACCTTCGATTCAAATACGCTCCTCAAATTGATTTGGGTCCAGATTTGGTATTTAGCAATAAGTTTTGTCATACACTATCAGTTGGCAATAGTTTCACCAATATCCAATGGAGAAATTCAACTGGAGTTTTAGGTGCGTCTAACTCACTTACAATAAATAAAAGTGGAAAGTATTGGGTAACTGCCAATGATATTTTTGGGTATCAAACTACCGATACTATTCTTTTGGAGTTCCCTTCTGTCACATTAAATATAGCAGATACTACCTTCTGTCTTGGCGATTCGGTAAAGTTCTACCCTGTATTTTCACAGGGTGCTCAGGGTACGTATTCGTATCAATGGAGTAACGGTGTTTTGGCAGATACTTTAAATCTCTCCAACGGAGGTAAATATATATTGAGTGTTACAGATGCATTTAATTGCTCAGTGGTGTTAGATACACTTCGTGTTAAGTTGGATATCTTTCAACTTAGAAATCTTTTACCTAATGATACAACGCTTTGTATCGGTTCCGATTTAGGTTTGTATGCATCTCCATCAGAGGTTAAAAGTCTTTTGTGGTCAAATGGAGATACTACTTTTTTAACTCAGATTCAGTCTGGTGGAAGCATTGACGTCTTTGTTCAAAATAACACGGGTTGCAAAGCAAGAGATACCATTTATACAATCTCTATTTCAGGCACGGTACCTACAACATCATTTACGAGCGACACAGTTTGCCTCGGCAACAATACTGCGTTCTCTAATCAATCTTCAGTTGCATTTCCAAGCGATACCATAGTTAGTCAACTTTGGCAATTCGGTAATGGAGATACTTCAACAAATTTCAATGTGTCCTATAAATACTCTGCTGCGGGAAATTATCAAGTTACACTTACTAATGTTACTTCTGATGGTTGTGTAAAATCCGTTAGGCTAAAATCTGTGGTTCATCCCGGCTTGACAGTCAACTTCGAGATCCCAACTGCATGTGTCCTTAAGCCCATTTTAGTAAAAGAAAAAAGTACCGCGTTGTTACCCGATGCAATCAATAGCTGGATGTGGAGTTTTGGAAATGGCGATATTGACAATAATAAAATTCCGAATTATTCCTATCCAAATGCAGGTATTTATAATGTTAAATTAATCGCTTCAAGTATTCTGGGTTGCGTAGATAGTATTGTAAAAACCCTAACGGTAGTTTCCTCATCTCCAACCCCGGGATCTGCCGATTTGTTGTTGCCAGTACAGAATTTTGTATCTGCGGACTCTGTTGTATCTTTTAATTGGAATCCTGCAACTGATGCATCTTTTTACAGATTACAAATATCATCACAAGCAAACTTTCAGTCACTTTTAATAGACACGCTTACGCAAAACAATTCCATTATATTAGGTTTAAATACAGCGATTTACTACTGGCGTATAGTTTCATTTAGTCCATGTGGTGGCACTTCATTTTCTCTTTACAGAACAATTACAATTCTTAACCTTAAGAATTTAGGGAACATAATTTATTGGGGCGATGGAAGTAGTGTTATAAAAAACGGCAATAGTGTTTCTGAAATTAAAGATTTAAGCGGTAAAAATCATCATGCAATTCAGTCAGATGTAACAAAGCAACCGATTTCAGTTGCAAATGTTCTGAATGGAAAACCAGTTATCCGTTTTGACGGAACGGACGATTTTATGGTTACCAATAATTTTACAAATCCTGTTCCGCAACCTAATACGGTATTCTTAGTTTGGAATATTCGACAACTAGGCAATGCGGCTCAAACAGTTTTTTCGGGTATTAACAACACAAATACAAACACGATATTTCACAATAGGGCAAATCAACAACTAAACTTTTTTGCTGGCACATCAGGCAATTATGGAAAATTAGCTCCGTTCAATCATTTAATTTCATCAACTGTATTTAATGGTGCTGCCTCATTGGTAAGAGAGAATGGAGTTGGCAAAGTGTTATCCACCAATATACTAGGCAGTCAAGGTTTATCTGTAATTCATCTTGGATGTGCTTATGGAACAGGGAGTTTTCTATTTGGTGATTTAGCCGAAGCAATAGTTTACAACTCCAACCTCACAGTGACTCAAAGAACAGATGTTGAACAATACCTACGTTTTAAATACGCACCTCAAATCAACTTAGGTCTAGATATTAAAATTGCTTATGGCGTTTGTGATACCACCTTAGATGCAGGTCCAAATTTTACTAATATTAAATGGAATACTGGGGCAACCACACGCACTATTAAGGTCAAAAAAGCAGGAACCTACTGGGTTACCGCAAATGATATTTTTGGATATGTTACTTCGGATACCATTAATGTTTCTACCCCTTTCAAAGGGATTTTGCCAACTAAAGACACTATTATCTGCGAAGGAAAATCCGTTGAACTTGCTGCGCAGATTGTTGGCTCCCCATACAGCTTTTTGTGGTCAACTGGTGACACTACAAATTCAATTTTCACATCTATTTCTGGCACTTATTTTGTTCAAGTTTCCGACACAATCGGTTGTACCCTCACAAGCGACACAATCACTGTTTCAATTGACAGCCTTCAATTCTTTTCAGTCTTAGATGACGACACGGTAGCCTGCACCAATTCACCGCTCGGCTTGTATCCATATATCTATCCATATCAAACGTTTCAATGGAGTACAGGAGGAAATAAGGACACAATTCTAATCTCTGGTACAGGAAAGTTTTACGTTACCGTAACAGATGTCAATGGATGCGCTGTCATAGATTCAATAAACATATCTCGATTAAAAGGCGTTGCGCCAATTGTAAATTTTGGATATACGAATATATGTTTGGGCGATACTACTTCGTTCACTGATTCTACAAAAATAACAGCACCAGAAATTATAGCAATCAGGCAGTGGACTTTCGGTAGTAACATACCTGCAGACACAGTTGTGAATCCTTTTGTTGTTTTTCCTAATACCAGTGCTTATCCAGTTCGTCTTTATGTCGAAACTGATTCTGGGTGCTTTAATTCTAAAGCAATAAACTTACAAATTGGCGCACGTCCATTGCCATTTATTTCCTACAATGTAAGTTGTGCAAATACACCAGTAATACTCAGCGATGCAAGTACAATTCCTCTAGGCGATACCATCAAGTTTTGGAATTGGAACATCAATAGTGGTAATGTATTTTTAACCAAAAATGTTACTTACAACTTTCCATCTATTGGCGAATTTCCCGTTAAGTTAATTGTAACTTCTGCCAAGGGTTGTGTTGATTCTACTTCGGTAAAAGTGGAAGTTTTTCCGCCAATCAATCCCAACTTCACATACAGTAATCAATGTGTTGGGCAAACAACTTTAATTTCTGATGTCACACCTTCGCTCTCTATCATTAAAAGAATATGGAGGTTGAGCGACCAAGTTGCGCTAATCAACGATTCACTTTCGTTTAAAAAAGTATTTGCCTCTGCCGATACTTTTCAGGTGACGCTTGAAGTTACCAATGCCATCGGTTGTGTAGATACGGTTACAAAATCAGTAGTTATTTATCCAAATCCTGATGCGCAGATAACCGATACGGTTGCTTGCAAAGGTGCATCGGTAAAGCTTACTGAAAACACTCAAAGCGATGACTCAATTGTGCGTTACGATTGGATATTTGGCGGCACGCTTTCCAAGCAACGCAATCCTACGTTTGTTGTAAACGATACAGGGCTTATTGCTATGCAATTGAAGGTTACCTCATTGCAAGGGTGCATTGATTCTGTGCAGCGCAACTTTCGTGTGCTTGGTTTGCCTAAAGCTTCATTTGCTTATTCACCGCTCTTTGGCGAATCGCCATTGGAAGTTACTTTCACCAACACCAGCAACAATGCAGTAAGCTATTCTTGGAATTTTGGTGATGGCACAGGAACCTCAACGGTTAAAAACCCTGTTTACACTTACACCTTCAACGATACTTTTGCCATCAAGTTGACTGCTGCAAACCAATTGGGTTGTGCCGATTCTGTCATAAGAAACATTGTGGTGATTCCAACAGATGCAGACATTCAATTGCTTACCATCAACACCCAAAATAAACAGTTGTTGAACGGTGCGCTTTCTACCGAAGTACTTGCGCGTTTTGCAAACGTAGGCACGCAGCCAATTATCAATGCACAGTTCCTTGCGCGCTTAGATGATGGCACAACTATCTTGGATGATTGGGAAGGTATTTTATTGCCGGGCGATGTATATGTTCACACCTTTAGTTCATCCTTTTATTTGCCAAAAAGTTCGGTAGTGCAATACGTTTGTGTAGATGCGGTTAATATAAACAATGGAGCAGAAAAGCGTTTAGAAAACAACAAAAATTGTCGTTCGCTTACCGACCAATCTGTAGTTACCAATCTTTATCCAAATCCTGCTTCGGGCGAAATTTTCTTAGACTTGATTTTACCTGAAGAAACTGATTTTAGTTTTGAAGTAAGCAACGAGATGGGGCAAAAGATGATTGCAAAGTTCGACTTCAAAGGCGTGCGTGGCATCAACACAGTTCCTTTTGATGTGCGCGCATTCCGCCCAGGTATTTACTTCTTGCGTATCAAATACAAGGACAGTACCGAAGTGCAGAAATTTCAGGTAATCAGATAGGGTAGGAGAGTGGTTGTAAGTATTTAAAACCCGCCTTATTCAAACTGTCTACCCAGACAAGTTAACCCCGTCAGTGGTCGCAGACCCTGACGGGGTTTGCCAAAAGATAGGTGAGAGGCTGTTGTCTAATATCTAACTTCTAATATCTAACATCTTTTCTACGTCTCCGTTTCAAAGTAAATCTTGTAATACTTTCTACCCTTTTCGTCCACACCCTGCTCAATCAAGTCGCGGTTGCCGTGAATGTAGATGTGGAAGTTTTTATCCAACTTTAAAACACTTTTAAAAACCATTGCCTGCTTTTTTACAGCCGAAGCCGAAATCGCAAAACTGTCTTCAATTTCAATATCCTTTTCTTTTTGATAATTAAATTTAAAGTTATTGAAGCTGTCAATAATTTCAGGCTGCGCCATCACTTCGTTGGTAAATTCATCTAAGTTAAAGTTGTCGTTTTCTTTAAAAAACTTCACCGATTTATTCAGCAAATCAACTTGGTCTGCTCGCGATACCTCAAAGCGTTGAGGCAGTTCGTTGGTCACAAAATTTTTGCAAAGCGTCATCACATTTTGCGTGTTGAAATACTCATCTTTCCGTTGCTGTATATGCAAAAAATCATCCATCCAATATTGCGCTTCCGAGCTGCGATTGCTGCCCTCTGCCACAGCTACTACATAGCCTTCTTCTTTAGCAATATTGTATATCAGGCAGCCTTTATCCAACTTGTGAATATTGATTCCCTTTTCACTGTCAATAGTTAGCCCTTCGCGGGTAGCATCCACCTTCAAAAAAGTATCCTTGTTTTCTGTTTTAAACAAGCCAATCGCATCTACCGTTTTACCCTCTACAAAGCAATCTTTAAAGTAAACAGTATAAAACTCTCCGCCCTTAATTTTTGGATGTCCGCTACATTCATACAAGTGTTTTGCTAAGCTGAAAGAGTGTTCTTGCAATGTATTTGGCTTATCAAAAATTTTACTTGCATACACAAACACTTCATTCAACTCAATATCGCTTTCGTGATACAGATTAAAGTGTTCGCTGCTTTTAAAAGGTGGTAAAAAATATTCTTTGAACAATTCCTCCAGTTCCACGCCAAGTTCGATACTATCCTGCGTGGCTATCAACCCTTCGTCCTCCAATTTATTGCCCACCCTGTGTACAGCAAGGCTTAATATGCCATGCGTAAAATCACTGTTCATCATGCAGCTAAAATACTATTTATGAGCAGGGCAAATGGCGGAGCTTATGTTTTGTGTAAAAACACGTTCGGTTTTTCTAAAACCTTTCCACACATCCTTTACAGAACCGGTCTCTCTCCTCAACCCTTTTCCCTCAATTCTTGATTCTCTAATTCGGTATAAATCACACACAGCCAAATATAAAACTACCAAGGCTTTTTGAACACATCCTTAACCTTTTGTTCGGCTTCTTTTTTGGCTTTGTCGGTAGCCTCTTTAGCTTTTTGTTCGGCATCGCGTTTTATCTTGTCCGCTTCTTCGCGGGCTCTTTGTTCGGCAGCTTGTTTTTGTTTGTCCAACTCCTGCTGCGCGTTTTGTTTCAACTCATCTACTTTTTCTTTCACCTGCTCCACCACTTGCTCTTTCACATTTTCTACCACGCTTTTGCCACCGCCCGTGCCAACTTTTGCCAGCTTGATTTGCGGCTTAGATGCCGTGCCAGTGGCTTTTAAAGTAAAGCTGATAACATCAGGCATTTTGAAAGGCACACCCGGCACTTTTGCAAGCATATTTTGAGCCAACGATGACGCTGCACCCAACTCACTTTGTGGCACATCAAAACGAATGTCGTAGTCAATAGTTTGGTCAAAACCATTAGTGCCTTGGTATGCCACATTGTAATTTCCAATTTTAATGTTTGAAGGCTCCACTGCTACTTTACCATCTTTAAATTTCAACACCGTCATTGCGTTTTTAATTTCAGGATTGCTAAGTGCAGGTATTTTTGTTACCTCCGCAATCTTTTGCAGTATAGGCATGTTCACAATTCTTGCCGTTGCAATTTCAACCTTTCCATCACCTTTCAGCGAAGCATAATCTACACTCATATTAGGATTCAATTTGCCACTGCCATTCAAATCGCTGCTAAAATTTCCTTGTATGTGTTTCATAATGGGTGCCAGTTTTTCAGCCATTTCCACAAACTTAAAAGTCTCCTGAAAATCAAAATTCTTGATGTCGTAATTGAAGGTTACATCAGGGTAGCTTTGCTGCTTAGTATTGTAGCGCGCAGAAATATTTGCACTGCCGCCCAGCAAGTTTGCAAACAAATTATTTAGGTTGAGGGCTTCATCTTTCACCACCACATTTCCACTCACATTACTCAATACCAATTTTTCGTAAAAGATTTTACCAATCTGCGAATTGGCAGTAATGTCAATCGCCTTAGGCACGCGGAAGAACTCTGTAACCGTATCTTTTTTGGCAGCAGGCTTATCTTCTTTACCAATAAACTGATTGGCATCAAACACATTGCTTTTCAAACTTAACACACCCACCAAATCGCCTTTGCCAAAAGCATAAGCAATAAAATTATCTAAAGTACCCGAAGCCTGAATGTCGCTTCTACCCAACACAGCACTAAGGTTGGTAAGCGTAACGTTGCGTGGATTGAATGCAAGTTGAAGATTAGAAACCTTCACAGGCATTGGTGTTTCGGCAGCATCATACACAAGGTTAGTAACCTTTGCATTGCCGCTTGCTTGGATGCTTTCGTAGCGCCTGTTGTTGATGTCGCTTTGTTTTCCTTTAAAGTCAATATTCAAAGCTAGCAAACCGCTTATTGTCTTCACGCCTTCCAAAGGGTAAAGTTTTGGAATGTTTGCAAGATTCAAAGAACCTTTCACCGAAGCATCAATGTTAGGGTCGCTGATGGGCGTGCGAATGTTCACACGCGCATCAATAGGGTCGCTACCCAAATCAGCATGAAATTTTTGAATGTCAATCACCATCAAATCCAACTTGCCTTGTGCCTTATCTACCTTTGTAGCTATTTGAATGTTCTTAACCGCAGTAGGCAACGAAGGGTATTGAAACATCGCATTTTCAACTTTTAAATTGAGGTTAAAAGCAGGATAGTCTTCGCCAAAATATTTGCCTTTTACAAAACCGTCCAAAGCAAGTTTGCCGGAGGTTTTCACCTTGTCAAAATCCTTTTTATACACCGCAGGAATCATAGAAAGAATACTCTTAAACTCCGCTTGTTTTGTTTTGAACTTTACATCCAAGTTCATGCTCTCGCTGATGGTTTGCACAAAGCCGTCAAAGCCGAGTGTGAGAGCATTCAATGTAATTTCGTTATCCTTAAAAGTATATTTCGAGCTTTTGCTATCTACCTCCACATCTACTTTAGCATCCAATTTTGCATCATTCAAATATGCCACACCACCACTTTTCACTGTCAATGCATCAATGCCCGTAAGTGTTTTCAAAACATATAAATCTTGCGTCACATCGCCACTACCTTCAAAGTTCAGGTTAACGATTTTTGCAGCCGTGCCACCTTTCAAATCATCATAAGTTATCAATCCTTTTTTGATAAGAATTTTCTTTAGCTGCGCATTAAATTTTGTTTCTTCTTTTTTGGTTTCGGGCGTTGGTTTCATAATGTCCCAGTTGGCTTTGCCAGCATAGTTTACCTTGGCAAAAACATTTGGTTCATCCACTACCAAACTGATAAGCTTGTACTGCTTGCCTTCAAACACACTCATCAAATCCACCGTAAAGCTGATGTTGTTGATGTGCGTTAAAGTATCGCCTTTAAAATCGTTTACACCAATCACCGATAAATCATCCAGCGAAAAACTAAAGTTTGGAAACGAACGAATAAGCGAAAGGCTGAAATCGCCATAGTCAACTTTGGCATTCAGGTTTTCATTGATGGCTTCTTTTACGGCTGCGTTTATTTTGTCTTTAAACAGAAACGGAACGGCAACAACGGCTGCAATCAGCAACACAAAAACAACAGCGAGTGAAATGAGAACTTTTTTCATAAAAATTGAATGTGCGCTAAAAGTAGATAGATAAACGGATTGAATTGTTACAAAATTAAAAGAACTAGCATTAAATGACTACCCTAAATTCACAAATGACTGGCTAATAATGAAAGCATTTTGCAAATGCATCAATCAAACAATTTACCAACTACCTTTGTTTGAAAGTTTACATAACATTGCCATTACAAAATCACTAATGCAGAAAAAGCTAACCGCTATTATTGTGGACGATGAAGAAAAGGCGCGCAACATGCTGCAACTTTTGGTAAGTGAGCATTGTTCTGAAGTAGAAGTGTTGGTTCATTGCAAAAACGTTCCCGAAGCTGTAGCCGCCATCAATGAACATCAGCCACAAATTGTCTTTTTGGATGTGGATATGCCCGGCTATTCTGGCTTTCAGTTACTAGACTTTTTTACTGAAGTAAACTTTGAAATCATCTTCACCACAGCTTTTAGTGAATATGCTTTGCAGGCTTTTCGTGTCAGTGCTATTGACTTTCTGTTAAAGCCAATTGACATTGATGAGTTAATTAACGCGGTGGAAAAAGTTAAGAAAAAAAAACAGCCAGGCACTTACAACAAGCAATTGAATTTGATTCGTAGCAGCAGCACAAAAAAGCCATTAGAATGCATTGCCATTTCTACATCCAATAGTATAGAGTTTGTGCAAATAGATGAAATTGTTGTGTTGCAGGCAGACCGAGCCTACACTAAAATTCTATTGATAAACGAACAAGAAATCATTGCCAGTAAAAACATTAAGGAGTTTGAAGAAACATTGGCTGTCAGTCCTGTTTTCTTTCGTGCGCATCGCTCGTGTATCATCAATCTGAAACAAGTTTTACGTTACAATAAAACGGAGGGTGGAAATATTGAAATGAAAGGTGGATTGATAGTCCCGCTTTCAAAAGATGCTAAAGATGAATTTCTGCAAAAAATGATGTTGTAGCAGCTACACAACAAACACCATTTCATCCCAATTAAAAACAGTGCTCAAACCTTTCGGCTCTAGCAACTTCATCAATTCGGGTTTTGTACCCTCAAAAGCAAGCATCACAAAATCGCCACCCCATGCACCAAGGCTTTTTGCCGCCACATCCACATCAGCAAACAATCTTTTTTTGATAGGCTCCATGCCCAACGCTTCGGCAATGTATGCCTCATGTTCATTCATTATCTGTTTGCATTTTTCGAGTGCATTGCACGAAAGCAGCGCATCTGTAAGCACATTCAACCACTTTACATACTGCGGCTTATCAATATTGCGCGAACGGTAATGTGCAATACCTGATGTGCTCAATTGCTTTTTACCCAAATGAACAAAGAAAATATTGTCTTTGAACGAAGGCTGAAACTCCACTTGTTCAAATACAGGTAAACCATTTTCTAAGTGATACAACAAAGGCAAATCGCTTCCCGCACAAGCTACATCATAGCCCGAGCCGCCAATAGTTGCCTGCAACAATTGAAAAGGATTTACCTGCGCAAATTCCGCCAGGCAATGCACCAATGTAGAACTGCTGCCCAAACCCCAGTTGTTTGGAAATTCTAGCAAAGTTTGAATGGCAAAGTCCTCATCTGTTTTCAAGAAATTCGCATTTTGCTTGCGGCATTCCTGTAATAGTTTAGATAGTGTTTTTGCCTGCTCGCTATCATTGCTTGCTTCAAAATTTCTTGTGTCAAACGAAAGTTGAATCCACGGTTCTCTTTTACTGTTCAACGCTACCCAAAACAAAGTATTGCTATTGCCGCTAAGCTTGCACACACTCACATGCTGCCCAAAGCGAGTAGGCACTGCCAATGCTTTTGCTCCATCCAGCACAAAGTATTCACCCGTAAGCATTAGCTTTCCATGACCATAAAAATTCTGTTGCATCTAACTGCGAAGATGAAAAAATCTTCATGGGTTCACCCATGCAATGGTGTAGTTCAAATTTCTTTCTTTGCCGCCCAATCAAAATAAATATGCAACAGATTAGTGTTATAGGTGCTGGTACAATGGGCAATGGTATTGCGCACGTTTTTGCCATGAATGGTTTTGCTACAAACATTGTTGATGTGTCGCAGGTAGCTCTAGATAAAGCCTTAAAGACAATCGAAAAGAATTTGGATAGAATGTTAGCAAAAGGCACGCTTACCGAAAAGGAAAAGACAAAAACACTTGCCAATCTTTCCACTTTCACCGCTATTGAAGAAGGCTGCAAACATGCCGACTTAGTGGTAGAGGCAGCCACCGAAAACATAGAATTAAAGCTAAGTATCTTTAAGCAAATAGACGCTGTTTGCAAGCCCGAAACTATTCTTGCTTCTAACACTTCATCTATTTCTATCACAAAAATTGCAGCAGCTACAAAGCGTCCTGCCAAGGTAATTGGTATGCACTTTATGAATCCTGTGCCAGTGATGAAACTGGTGGAAGTTATTCGTGGCTATGCTACCGATGCAGACACCACTGCAACCATAATGAACCTATCCAAACAGTTGAATAAAGTTCCTGTGGAAGTGAATGACTACTCGGGTTTTGTTGCCAACAGAATCCTGATGCCTATGATAAATGAAGCCATTTATACATTATATGAAAGTGTTGCAGGCGTTTATGAAATTGACACTGTTATGAAGTTAGGCATGGCGCATCCAATGGGTCCGCTACAACTTGCCGACTTTATAGGTTTGGATGTTTGTGTTGCAATTTTGCGCGTGTTGCACGAAGGCTTAGGCAATCAGAAATATGCCCCTTGTCCTTTGCTTGTAAATATGGTTACTGCTGGTTACTTAGGCGCAAAATCGGGCGAAGGATTTTATGTCTATGAAGCGGGTAACAAGGAACTTGTTGTAAGCAGCAGGTTTGCTTAAACAATTCCGATAAATTATTTTATAGGTCTATCATGTTGTGTTTCTGTAGGGAATGCAAACTCCAAACCAGCAGCCGTAAAACGTTTCAAAATTTCGAAGTTAATATCTGACCGAACCTGTGGAATATCTTCACCAGGCTTGATGAAGAAGACAAACTTAATATCCATAGAGTAAGTATTAAAATCTTCAAACATGATTATTGATTCTTCCGCCAAATTTGGATTGGACTTTGCAATATCTTTAAGAATTGAAATCCCTTCCTGCATTTTTTCGTAGGGCGTATCATACACCAACCCAAGCGAAACACTTACTTTAAAGAACGGACCCTGCGTTACATTCTGTATCGGCTTTTCCGAAAAATACGCATTGGGTATGGTTACCAACCTGCCTTCTAAAGTTCTCATGCGTGTGCTTCTGATGCCGATATCCATTACAAAACCATCCATGCTGTCAATCATCACTCTGTCGCCAATTTGAAATGGCTTATCTAAAAACAGAATTACACCGCCAAACATATTCTTCACAGTGTCTTGCGAGGCAAGCGCAATTGCCAAACCTCCAATACCAAGCCCGGCAATCAATGCAGCCACATCAAATCCCGCATTATTTAAACCAACTACCAAGCCCAGCGACCACAATATCACCTTTACTGCCTGCTGCAACAATCTTATCAACTGCTCATCTAAGTTATTGTCCTCGCGTTGCGAATACGGCACTAAAAATTCCTTGATAAGCGCATTTAGAATTCTTACAAAAAGCCAGGTAATATTTATGGCAATCAACAGTGTAAAAGCCTTGTCAATATTCGCACTTGCTTTGATGGTAAACTTCAATCTATCTAAAGAAAACCATAGCCCCGCAAGCATAATAGCAAACAGCGCAGGGCTTCTCAGTTGATCTAAAATCACATCATCAAATTGTGATGAAGAGCGCGAGGTAAGTTGCTTTAAAAAGAAATTGATGAACCAATAAATAAAGCGGGCAAACAAAACAGTTCCCACTACAATACCGATTGAAATCAGCCAATGCTCAATTGAGTTATTATAAAATTTGTGTTGAAAAACCGTAAGCATATTTTAAAAACTAAGGGGCGAAACTAACTAGTTGAAATTACTTTCTTTGTTTGCGTGCCAACTATAACAATGTTTTAGATTCCGTATGAAAACCAAATTACTTACAAGCACCGAGGGCAAATCATTTTTAGCCGATGTGTATGGCGATGTAAAAAGCGATACTGTTGGCATTGTTGTTTTCGCTCATGGTTTTAAAGGTTTTAAAGATTGGGGTACCTTTCCCGCAATTGCTCAAACCTTTGCTGATAAAGGCTTTGTGTTTGTATCATTCAATTTTTCGCACAATGGCACAACAGTAACTAATCCAACAGAGTTTGATGATTTAGAAGCTTTTGGCAACAATAACTTTTCAAAAGAATTGAACGACTTAGGGGTGGTGATTGATTATGTATTTGAGGAAATACTTGCCGGCAAAAAACTTCCGCTGTTTCTTCTCGGGCATAGCCGAGGCGGTGGCATTGCTATTTTAAAAGCAAGCGAAGACGTGCGTATTGATAAAGTTGCGGTGTGGGGTAGCGTAAATCAGTTCGGCAGGTTTTGGAAAAATGATGAAATGGAACGCATGAAGCGCGATGGCGTGATATACATTCCCAATGCGCGCACCAACCAACTAATGCCCATCTACAAACAGTTGTACGAAGATTACCAAAACAACTT
The DNA here is from genome assembly GCA_964552715.1 of uncultured Chitinophagaceae bacterium. Classification (GTDB taxonomy): domain Bacteria; phylum Bacteroidota; class Bacteroidia; order Chitinophagales; family LD1; genus UBA7692. Next base: position 24,360 of record CAZKHZ010000005.1, read on the forward strand.
GACGCGGTTACACATTCCCGATGCGGTAAAGAACCTAAAGCAACCATTCTTAATTGTTCACGGCACTGCCGATGAAACAGTTCCTTTTACCGCAGCCGAAGAAATGAACACTTGGAACACAAATACAACTTTAATCAAAATAGAAAACGGCAATCACACCTTTGGTGCAAAACATCCTTGGAGCGAAAACATCCTTCCTGCTGATACGCTTATTGCATTAGAAAATACGGCACACTTCTTTATAGAATAATCCTTCAAAAAGTCTCGAATTAGATTACTGTGTCCTCTTCATGACGATTGTCTTTGCCGCAAAAGACCGCGTCATGGTGATACCGATAGCTATCGGTAGAAGCCATCTATTATTATCTACAAACTAAATCTATTGCACACTTGGCTTACCTCCACCTACCCCCAACAACTTCACTTCAGCATCAGGTTTTAAAAACATAATACTGGTGCTGATAATAGTGTCGCCCGCTTTGATGCCCGTAAGAACCTGCACCTCATCCTTTGTACGCAATCCTGTTTCCACCATCACCGGTTCTACTTTTCCATTGTTGTAACGCATCAGTTTCTTCCCCCTTGCTTCTGGAATCACAATATTGGTAGGCACCATCAGCGCAGCCTCGCTCTTCACATTCAAATTCACCTTTGCAAAAGCCCCAGGATAAAGCTTCGATTGGGTACTAATAATACTTGCGCGCACTTTCACACTGCGCGAACTCAACTCTATCTTAGGCTCTGTGGCTATCACCTTTGCAGCAAACTTTTCTTTAAAGCCCTCCACTTCCACCTCCAATGTCGTGCCTATTGCAATCACCGAACTGTATCTTTCAGGAATAAAAAAATCCACCTTCAATCTATCCGTAGAAACCAATGTGGTAACCGTAACACCCTGTTGCACATAAGCACCCGCACTCACATTCCGCAAACCAATTTTGCCACTAAAAGGTGCACGAATTTCTGTCTTCTCAATTTGCGCCTCCAGCAATTGAATATCTGAAACTATGTTGTTGAGTTGTGTCAACGCCACATCATAATCCTGCTGACCCACCCCATTAATTGCCAATAGTTTTTTCAATCGCTCTTCGCTGCTTGTTGACGTTTCCTTTTGCAGTTTCAACTTGCGCAACTGCGCTTGCAAATCGGCATCATTCAACTTTAGCAACAAGGTTCCCTTTTGCACAAACGACCCTTCGTTAATATTTAAAACAGTGATTCTGCCGCTTATCTCAGGCTTCAATTCCACCTCATCATTTGCCAGCAAAGTGCCACTTGCCTGCACCGTGCTATTTACATTCCGTGGCTGCACCACAATAGCCGACACTAGCATCGCCTGCCCAGCCATTCCCTTGCCACCACCTGCGGGCATTCCGCTTTCCGGTGCCGTCTTTAATACTTTATTATAAAAAACAATGCCACCCAACAGCAGCACAACAATTGCAATTACAGACCAAGTTTTCATGCAGTAATTCTAATTCGCGAACAAAATCAATTTGCGCTTAACGAAATGCTTATCAGAAATCAATTTTTAGATTTTCACAGATATTAAACTTCTTTCTAAAAGCCTTTTGATTATCACTTCGTTTTCATGCCATTTCGTCATCTTTTTTATTCATATAGCATACCCCTAACATTCCTGCCAACGCTCAACTCCAAACTCCCCACTTTCTTCCGGCTGTTTACTCGTATCTCGCAGCTCTTCCTCAAAAAATCGCCCGCAACTCTGCCCTGCCCGAATGAATCGGCTTGGCAGTTCCTGTTTTTCTGCCGTCATACACAAAGGTGAGCAGCACCGATTGGGTTACTCTGTACTCAATCACCGCGCTCCACACCAAGTTGTTGCCATTTTGCAAGCCTTCCAACATGGCATACTCCAATTGCTGATTGCGGAAATCTTTATCGCGATACAGGATAGATGCGTAGGTGAATTTGGCTTCAAACGAAAGTTTATCCGAGCGATTGTACCTGCCCGAAATGCCCGCCTGATTAATGCTAGCCGTTTGTTTACCCACCGAATCGGAAGGGTTTGTTTTTTGCGCAAAAAGATAATTGAGTGATATGCGAAAATCTGTTTTGTACTGATAAGAAAATTCCGTATTGGTTTGGTTGAAATAAAAACGATAGCGTTGAAGAATGTAAAAGTCGGAAGTGTTGGAGCGCGTGCCATTGGTGTAGATGGTTTGAAGCGTGAGCGGAGTGATGATATTGTATCGAAGCGTAACGCCCTGCGCTTGCGAAAGTCTTTCTTCGTAACCGCTTGTAAGCAACACCTTGCTTTGAATATAGCTAAAGTCGAACTGCGCGCCATACTTAGGGTCTAGGCGATTAAAGTATAGCGAAGCGCGGTTGCTGTTGATGATGCTGACGAGCAAACTATTATTTAAAGAAGTAGGGAATGGATTGAAAATGTTGCCTACATTTTTGTTGCCCTGCGCAAAAGTTTTCTTTTGAATTTCCATGCTAGCAAAAAGCGAAAAGCGACTGCCGAACCTTGCCCACTTGCCAGCCTTGCCACCCAGCAGCACCGCAGGATTGACGTTGAGTGTTTGTGTAAAATTAGTAATGCTCACCGGAACAGATTCGGGCGTAACGGCAAACACTTTTATGTAAGATGAATCTTCGCGAAAAGGCGAGATGACAAACTCATCCAATTGCTTAATGCCATCATCATTGGCATCTTTCCAAACAAAGTCGCCCGTGTTGGTAGGCGAAGTCTGATAAGTGAGTTGAATTTTCTGTTCGCGACCGCTCCCTATTTCATACAAAGTGGTGGAACGCAACAAACCCTTCCATAGGTTAAAGGTATAATCAATTCTGCCCAAATAATAGTGTCGAGCGTAGTTAAGCGATGCGGCAGAATCTTGATTGTAAGCATACCTGTAACTAAGCGTATAGTTCAGCGTTTGATTCTTTAATGTGTTGATATTTCCAAACACATTCACGGTTTGTCCATAGAAAAAAGGATTGTCAAACCGTTTGCCCACACCTTTATGCTCCATGCGCAACACGCCCTCCACACCAAACTTATTGCGCATACTATCGGGGCTCACCAAATACACTTTGTAGTTCTGCCACAGGTAAGAGTTGGCATTCAACGAATCATTTTGTGCATTGCGTTGCTCGTTTATCTCATGGTTAATTTCTGCACCAATTCTAAATCCCTTTGCCTTTTTGATACCATAGTTAATATCCAATTGTGGGCGAATGAATAATGATTTCACCCCTCCGCCCGTTCCATTCATGATGGTAGATAATGAACTAATGCGCACATCTTTCTTATTCATATTTGCACCAATACCATTTTCAAAACCAGTAAAATTATTCTGCTGCAAATAGCTTCTGAAACGATAGTTTACACTCGCCTCGCTACCAATATTGTAAGTCGCCAACACGTTGGTGAGGTGCTCGTCTCCGGGCGCAACAAACGCAGCGGTATTCCATTCGCGGTTAAATTCCATTGTGCGAAAACGTTCAACAGTTCTAAAGCGCGACTGCACAAACTCATAACCAGCTTCAATATTTAATGATTGCGATTTGCCAACAGTGTCGCGCTTTAAATCAATGCTGCCCTTGTAATTTATCTTTGCCGCACCACCAAAATTATCTGCGTTGTCATTTGGCGAAAGTGTGTTTACATCATTGTTGCTGAGGGCACCCTCGGTTGTGATGATGTGCTTTTCAGCAATCTTAAAATCTGTTGCCAAAGTGTACATCTGACTGATTTGCGGAGCAGGCAACAAAATTGCGGGCGTGTAATTACCTCTTTTCACAATTACTCCACCAATAGTGTCGGGCTTTACCCATACAAAAACTCTTCCATTGGCAAGCGAAGCCGTAGGCACATAATCACCTTTTTCATCGCCCACCATTGTAAAGGCAGCGGTGTAATAAGCAACCGCAGGCTCATTAGAAAACACCAACACAGAATCGTAACCAAGGGTATCTTTCAAAGCATAGAGAATGCGATTGACGTCATACAACACACTGTCAACTGTGGGGTAAAAAGCATTCTGCACACTGTCGCCAACGGTAGAAAGAAAACTGCGCTTGTTATCATCATAACTTTGGGCGATGGTTTGGTTCTTACTATCCTGCTCGCTGTAGATGTTTAAGCGGGTATTCACATACTTTGTTTCCCATTCGGCATTGGCAAACACCACCGAGCGCAGGAAGTTATTATTGGTGTACTCAAACTCCACCACCACGCGCAAATCCCTTGTAATAATGCGTTTGGGCGTAAAGCGAATTTCGGCAGTGTTGTAATCAATCACATAGTCTTGGTCGGCACCGCGCTGCATCTTTACATTATTGATAAAAACCTCTTCGGTATTGGCAAGAATTACGATAAAGCTTTCGCCATTTGCGCCAAACAATTTATAAGGTCCTTGATTGCCCTCTCTTACAGCTAAAGTGTTTCGTGCAAACTTTCCGCGCATGATGCCACCTGCGGCATTTACCCTTGCCTTGCCCCATTCTTTAAAATCTAAATCGCCCTGATACCAACCGCCTTGCGGCTTTTTAGAGAATTTCAAGAAGTGAGATTGTGGTGTGTTGAACAAGTCAAAATCTCCTGCCGTTAAGCGATGTTTCTTCTTGTATTGAAGTTGAATAAAAATCTTATCAAACTCCTGAATCTGCTGCGTATTTCCATCGGGTTGAAATGGCACGTTGTTGTCTGTAAGCGCAGCGGTGATGTCTAAGTCTTTCGCCACTTCCCCACTCAGTTGAAGATTGAATTGCGAATTCAAAACTACATCTTGATTGTTGCCAAACTGCAAGCCCCGCGAAAAAGTTCCGTTGTAATCTAATGTGCCGAAGTCGAAGAATTCTTCAGCGGTTTCAACCGCTTTGTATTCATAAGGGCGCATCACAAAACTGCTCTGCGATTCGCGATAGCCTGCATAGTCCTTTCTAAACCGCTTTTGCCCTAAAGCAAATGGATAAACGCGATAGCGAACACTGATTGCTCCAACAGGTTTTTGTTTCCATATTAATAAGGATTGAAAAGGGTAAAGTGTGTAAGCCGAAGTATCCACCGGAATACCATTTTGATACAAAAATACCTGCCCGGGTACTAAACTCAATGAATCTAACTTTAGAGAATCGGAGGCGACTGTAAATGTTTTGTTGCGAAGATTGCTAAGCGACTGACTGCGACCAGAAAGTGCAATCAACACAAAAAACAATAAGACAAATGCAGTTCTATTCAACATTAATTGATGCAGCAAAGAAATGCAAATAGCAATAAATACAGACATTAGTATTTAGTAGTTAGACATAAGACTATACAAGAAGGACGAGGTGTATTGGGACGAAATAAAAGTAGACAGTAAGTGAGGATGCCCAATACTTAAGCCGACCCTCGTCCCCTCGCCCCATGTCACTCGTCCCTCGTCCCATGTCCCTCGCCCCTTATATAACGATACCAACATTCCATCCCCACTAAACCATTTGTGCCAACTATTGTTTTGATAGTATTGCGTTTCGATTACTTTCGCTCCGCAATTTTCAAAAACATCAATTTTTATACAATGAAGATACTTGTTCCAATTACAAAAGTGCCGGATACAACTTCCAAAATCACTTTTGTTGACAACAGCACAAAGTTCAATGCCGATGGCGTTACTTTTATTATGAACCCAACCGATGAGTGGTATGCACTTACACGCGCCATTGAGTTGAAAGAAAAGAATGGTGGAGAAGTAGTAGTTATCAATGTTGGTGCTGCTGACAGTGAGCAAATCATTCGCAAAGCCTTGGCAATTGGTGCCGACCGCGCAGTGCGTGTGGATGTAGATGCAGCCGATGCGTTTGTGGTAGCTACCGAAATTGCCAACCATGCAAAAACAGAAGGCTACGATTTAATTATCACCGGAAAAGAAACTATTGACTTCAACAGTTTTCAAGTTACTGGCTTAGTAGCTGAACTATTGGATTTGCCTGCTGTTGCTTTGGTAAATAAATTAGAGATAGAAGGTGGCGTAGCTACTTTACACCGCGAAGTTGAAGGCGGAACAGAGATTGTGGAAGTAAAACTTCCATTGGTAATAGGTGCTACTAAAGATTTAGCTCAGGCTCGTATTCCCAACATGAAAGGTATTATGTCTGCAAGAACAAAACCACTACAAGTGGTTGCAGCTTCAGGCGCATCAGCTAGAACAACAATCACTGCATTCTCATTGCCTGAAAAAGCAAAACAAGTTAAATTGGTAAGCCCTGATAACGTGGCTGAATTGGTTCGCTTGTTGCATGAAGAAGCAAAAGTTATCTAAATCAAGTTGCGAGTTGCAAGTTACGAGGGAGAAAGTCTTCTTACTTATTACTCAATACCAAATCAATAATTATCAATAAAAAATAATCTATAAAAAATGAGTGTATTAACATTTGTAGAAGTTGCAGAAGGTAAAGTAAAAAAGGCTTCGTTAGAAGCTGCTGCTTATGCATCAAAAACTGCCGAAGGTGCTGGCGTTGAATCAGTAGCTGTTGTGTTGGGCGAAGCTTCAGCCGATGAATTGGCTGCCTTAGGTAAAGTAGGTGTAAAGAAAGTATTACACACCAACGATAACCGTTTCAACGGTTTCGATTCTAAGTTGTTTGCAAAGGCGGCTGCTGAGGCTGCTGAAAAAGTAGGCGCTACTTTGGTAGTGGTTTCTTTCAACCAAAACGGAAAGTTATTAGCTCCAAGAATTGCTGTGCGTTTGAGCGCAGGTTATGTGCCAGGTGCCGTTGAGTTACCTGTGTTATCAGGCGATTCTTTAAGCGTTAAGAAAAACGTGTTCTCTGGCAAAGCATCTGCAACTTATCAAATTGCAACTGCTAAAAAAGTGGTTGCCTTAACGCCAAACTCTTTCCCTATTGTAAAGGGCGAAGGTACGGCTGCTGTTGAAGCATTTGCACCAAGTGTAAACGATGCAGACTTTACTGTAAAAGTAAAAGGCGTTGAAAAAGTAACAGGCACTGTTCCTTTAACCGAAGCTGAATTGGTAGTAAGCGGAGGTCGTGGTTTAAAAGGTCCTGAAAACTGGTGGATGGTTGAAAATCTTGCTACTGAATTGGGTGCAGCAACTGCATGTTCGCGCGCAGTATCTGATGTAGATTGGCGTCCTCACCACGAGCACGTTGGTCAAACAGGTATTACTGTTCGTCCAAACTTGTATATCGCGGTTGGTATTTCAGGAGCAATCCAACACCTTGCTGGTGTGAACCAAAGCAAAGTGATTGTGGTAGTAAACAACGACCCAGAGGCTCCTTTCTTTAAAGCTGCCGACTATGGTATAGTTGGCGATGCGTTTGAAGTAATGCCTAAGTTTATTGAAGAATACAAGAAGTTTAAATCAGCGCACTAAGCGTATTTAAAATGAAATTAAAATGCCGTGCCTAAGCGCATGGCATTTTTTATTTTCAGAGTTCAATAAACTGATTAGTTTGCAAATGTTTTTATGAGAGATGTTTAGTTTTTATTCAAAATGAAGCAACAACATCAAACACAGATTTTCGCCTGATGAACAAAGTTGAATTAGAAATTATAGCCTTATCACATAGCGTTACTCAATCGCATTCTTTTGCCGTGGTGTTGGGCGAAGTGGGTGGCACGCGCAGATTGCCGATAGTAATTGGTGGCTTTGAGGCGCAGGCAATTGCGGTTGCTTTAGACAACATGCGCCCTTCGCGTCCGCTTACGCACGACCTTATAAAAATGATGTGCGATACATTTGATATCAACCTCAAGCAAATTTATATCAGCAAATTGCAGGACGGTGTTTTCTACAGCAATTTGATATGCGAACAAAATGGCGAAGAGTATGATATTGATTCGCGCACATCCGATGCGTTGGCAATGGCAGTGCGCTTTCACTGCCCAATTTTTGTAGAAGAAAGTATTTTATTGGAAGCTGGTGTGGAAGCCGACCCAAATGAAGCAGAAAGTTTAGAGCAAGAAATTGCCGAACTTACCAATCCTCAGCCGGTGCCATCTGGCAGTTCAAATTATGGAGGCATGACCGATGACGAACTCCACAAACAACTAATGGCGGCAATTGATGGCGAAGACTACGAAAAAGCCGCGCGAATCAGAGATGAGTTGAATAAAAGAGGGAAGTAAGTTCACTTACATTTCTTTTCGGCAAGTTTGTTTTCATTACGATATATATTTCAATTGAGCATTTTTCATCGCGAATTTTTTAGGGTAAAATTCACTTTGCTGCTTCTTATATGGTCTATTCTAGGCAACACAAGTTTTGCTCAAAGCAATACCAACTATCAACGGCAAATCCAATTGATTGATTCGCTCAGAAGCTTTATTGCACTTGACCTAAAACTTAATATTGCCGATAGCTTTTACATGACATGGAAAAACAATGGCGAAGACAAAATGTATAATTATGTCTATGCTTCTTACAACGATTATATTAAAACAGCACACGAAAAGGGAAAGGATTTTTGGTTCTATACAATTGAAGATTCTGCAACCGCAAAAATCAATCGGCTAAAAGCAAAGGGCTACCATACACTCTTGTATAAAACTGCCGGCACCTCCGATGCACAACTCAATCATAAATTGCTTGCATACCCCAATGAGGCAATCGCATTTATTGTTTTGCACGAAGCAACACATCAACACATTCGTTCGCAGGAAAAACTGATACCATACATTTACGAAGAAGCCCTTTGTGATGCTTTAGCCAATAAAGCATGTTTGGCTTTTGCGCAAAAAACTAAACTGCTAAACATGGAAGATGTGCTCAAACAACAGCAGATTTTTGAAAAGCTATACAACTTCTTAAATCAGCAAAAAACTGCGATAGAAAGTGCGGAAGCAAAAAAGCGTAAAGCTCTTTTCAAAAGCAGCACTTCCAAAATAAAATTAGCCACACGCAAAGCCAATCAATTTCAAAAAGACCGAATGAACTATAAGGTAAATAATGCCTATTTCGTGCGCATCATTCCATACACGCTGCACTACTTTCAAGTAAAAAATATGTTGGGCGAAAAGATAGAACTGAACAATGCTATTGAAACAATTCTAAAGCAGCAAGCACTGCATTAATCCATTTCCTTCTTCTTGAATACTGGAATAATCCACCCGAATTTTATTCCGATCAACAAGTCAATTCTCTTTTGTGTATCCGTAGTTTGTGTATCAAAATTAATGGGTCTTCGGCTTTGGGTAAATGCTATATCCGCCTGCACACCTCCATAAAACGACAGCCACTTTTTGTGTTTCAAATAAATGCCACCTATAAACTGTGAAATCACAGGACCGGTGGTTAATCTATCATATCCCTTCCTATATGTGCTGTTTAGTTGCGGTAAAGTTTCTTTGCGTACATCAACCAATATTTTATGCTGCATAAACCCAAATCCCGTTAGCAACAACAAGCCCGAATGATTCATAGGATTCTTGCTGAAAACGATTGTTTTACCGAAGAAGGCTTTTACAGTAAAACCTCTTTCTTGCAAAAACACATTTAATAAAGTGCCGTTTTGTACGCCAATAAAACTTCCCTGCGAAGTAGAGATTCTATCTAAGATTGAATCCTCTTTTACTTTGTTGCCAAACATAAAACCTGCATCCACGCCAATGTGCCAATGCTTGCGCAACTGATAACTAAGCGAGCCGCCCAATTGCGAATTGTATCCAAATCGCTTTTGCATATCCAGCAATGGAAATTGCGCAGTAAAAGATGGAGCAATAAGTATGGCATTATTAAAGTTTTTGTCGGTTACAAACTCCTCCTTTTGCGCAAATAGATTGGCAACACAACACAAAAAAGCAAGCAACAACTTGTTCTTAATCATTCGCGCAAATCTATTTAAACCCTCGACATAAATATCATGGGTTCTTTTCCCGCCCTCGCTAGCATCCTGCTAGTGCGTATTTCCTCCGCGTTTCGCGATTCTTCCCTGTCGTCAATCAACAAATAATTGCTTTCCATTATTCATTTGTGTATTCGTGGTTATGTAATAATCCCTGAGCGAAGTCGAACGAGGCTGTTTCCTCCGCGTTCTCCCCGCCTCTGCGTGAGATATTGGCTGTTCATGGTACTTGTGCCGCCAAGTCAGAGAGACAGTGTTCCAAGTCGGAGAGACAGTGTTCCAAGTCGGAGAGACAGCGTT
>CAZKHZ010000006.1:0-33706 GCA_964552715.1 uncultured Chitinophagaceae bacterium
GTGGTGGCTTTGGCGGAAGAGGAAGCGGTGGCGGTGGTGGTGGATTCGGAGGTTTTGGTGGTGGTAGTTTTGGTGGCGGTGGTGCAGGTGGAAACTGGTAGTTTTAAAAAACTTTTCTTTTTCAATACTAAAATTTTAGGGTTCGAGTTTCTATTGTATAGGCTCTTTATAGTGCCTTTCGTTTTGTTAATCTAAACACTTCGACAACGGAAACGGTTAAGCGACTTGCGATTCTTATTCCGCTACTATCATCTTTAATTGCTGTGAATGCACACCAAATTCAGCAAGCCGAAAAGATTGGGTAAGAAATATTCATTTTTCGTTTTACAAGCCGCTAGTAATTTCTTAACCTTGCAAACTTTTTTAATGCCAAAAAATAATCAATGTCAGAAACCGCTAACTTCTTCAGCAAAGAAGATTTGAGTTTTTTAGAAAACTATCTAAACACCTATTCGCCCACTGGCTTTGAAGCCGAAGGGCAAAAAGTTTGGTTAGAATATTTGAAGCCAGCTATAGATGAATATCACGTAGATAATTATGGAACAGTGTATGGGGTGGTGAATCCAGAGGCCGCTTTCAAAGTGGTAATTGAAGCCCATGCCGATGAAATTTCGTGGTTTGTGGCAAACATCACTGCGGAAGGTTTAATATATGTGCGCAGAAACGGAGGCAGCGACCATCACATTGCGCCATCTATGCGCGTGTGGATTCACACCGAAAAAGGCAAAGTACCCGGTGTGTTTGGCTGGCCCGCTATTCACTTACGCAAAACTACCAACGGTGGCGAAACACCACCAAAAGTTGAAAATATTTTTGTTGACTGCGGTTGCATTTCAGCCGAAGAGGTGAAAGAACTAGGCATTCATCCGGGAACTGTAATTACTTTTCAAGATGGATTTTTCACCCTCAACAATCGCTACTTTGGCGGACGTGCATTGGACAATCGCATGGGTGGTTTCATGATTGCCAAAGCAGCAAGACTGCTTAAAGAAAGTGGTAAAAAATTGCCTTTTGGTTTATACATAGTTAATAGCGTGCAGGAGGAAGTTGGCTTGCATGGTGCCGCAATGATTGCGCATACCATTCATCCTAATTGCGCCATCATCACCGATGTTGCGCACGATACTTCTACCCCAATGATTGACAAAAATGTAGATGGCGATTACAAATGCGGCAAAGGACCAATCCTGACGATTGCACCAGCCGTTCACAACAAGTTGCTGAAACACTTGCGCGACACCGCTACCAAAAATAATATCGAATATCAATTGGATGCAGCTTCGCGCTCTTCGGGTACCGATACCGATGCTTGGGCATACACCAAAGGCGGCATTCCTTCGGCTTTAATTTCTTTACCCTTGCGTTACATGCACACCACCGTTGAAATGGTGTCGCAAAAAGATGTGGAGCAAGTAATTAAATTGATGGTTGAATCTGTTTCTGATTTAACACCTGATTTTAATTTTAAGTACTTCTAAAGTCATTATTCAGAGGGGCGAGAGGCGGTTGTTAACGTCACACGTCCTTCGTCCCTCGTCCTTTATTAAACACCCAATACTTCTGTAATGTGAAGTTAAAGCCAAGCGATACTACTGCATCAATACACAAACGGCTGATGCGATAGTCCACCTTAAGATATTCGGTAATCAGATAAGTGCCAGAGCTTTTTAAAACAATGCTGCCTAGCACAACAAAAACAAATCGAGCCAATTGTGCGCGCTTTGTTTCATCCACGCTTTTGAATGTCCAATATCTGTTTAAAGAAAAATTGACAACGGCACCAAGTATGCCGCTAATCATGATGGAATAGGTGTAGAAAATGCCTGCATATTCTGTAAGCAAAATCATGATAACGTAATCTGCTATGCCTCCAACAAATGCAGATAACTGTGCTTTAAAAAAAATGTGGAACCAGTTTTTCATTGCCGAAACCTTATAGGTTTCTAAAACCTACAAGGTTGAGTTTGTGCTTACGATTTTTTTTTGGCGTTTTCTTCGCGGTCTCGCGCATTGCCCAACTGCAATACATTATAGAACTCAATGCAGTTTAACGCATAAACAAACAGGTTAATTACAACAGCAAAAACGGTGAGTGTTTGCGGATAGAAAATAGCACCCAACAATACTAAACAAATGCCGATGCGCAACTCCGTAGGACCAAACAAGCCTGAATCAATGGAATAGTTGTCAGTGATTTTATATTTCAAAAGGGTAAGCATCATTATCCAAGCATAAGCAGTAACAAAAGTGAATGCAAGCACTTTATAAGACTCTTCTAGGTAAAAATAGAAACCCAAACCTATGAAGATGATAGAAATCCAATCCATGCTCATATCTAAAGAGAAGCCATACCACTTGCGAGGAATATTTCTGTAATAAGCTAAACGTCCGTCCAACGAATCACCAAACCATTGCACCGCAAAACCAAAGATGGAAAGGGCAAGATAGTTGTTGTCAATCTTTGCCAAGAAGAAACCTGCAAACACAATAATGCTGCCTAACAAACCTATAAATGTGAGTAAATCTGACGATACCCAAGTTGGCATCCAACGACATAAAAAAGCAATGGTGGGTTGCTCGGAGGCGCGAAACAGATTGGTTCGCTTTCTATCGGGCGAAATATTTTTTTCAGTAGCAGACACAGTTGTTTCCATTCAAGACCGTTTGTAATTAAAACACTTTGTATGTAATAAGTTTCAAAATCATTACCAAAGCGGGAAGCGAATGTAAGGGAATTGTTTTGCGATGTAATAATTCTAAATAATTGATTCTTCTATATTCGCCCCATGCCGCAAAAACAAGTTCAGATTTTAGATGATGCAGCCATTAAGCAAAAAGTTACGCGCATGGCTTACGAAATAGTAGAAGACTGTTATGATGATAAAGAAATTTTCGTGGTGGGCATTGAGCCAAACGGCTATGAGTTTGCTAAGTTGCTGAAAGCCGCAATCGAAAAAATTGAGAATCAAAAGGTGTACCTGTATTCGCTAAGTATTGATAAACTAAAGCCCAATGTTCAGGAAATTGTAACAAGTATTGAAAAGGATACTTTATTGAATGGAAAAATAGTTGTGTTGGTAGATGACGTAGGCAACACCGGCAGAACAATGTTTTATTCACTTCACGCCTTCATGCACCTTAAACCAAAGAAAATTAAAACAGCCATTTTGGTTGAAAGGCAACACAAACATTTTCCTGTGGCTTCTGATTTTGTAGGGCTTTCACTTTCTACTACGATGAAAGAACACATTCGTGTAGAATTTGTAAAAGGGAAAGGAAGGGCTTATTTGGAGTAATGTTTGATGGATTTGTCTTTCAAAATGCAAATTCATTTTGTTTCGTTTAAAATTTGCTTGCAGTAAAATGATAGAAAGTATAATTATGATTTCTCTATATCACCGATACGGCTGGCATTAAATTGGTTGTTCTGCCAGCAAAGGAGTTTGATTTAATTATCGAAGAGCTTGAGGATTTGGAAGACATTCGCCTGTATGACGAAGCAAAACAAACAGACACTAGAGAGCGCATTTTGCTTTATGAATATGTAAAGAACAGAAAAGAGAATAATGGCAAAGTACACGGTAGTATTATCTAAAAAAGCTCAAAAGCAATTAGATAAGATTCCCTATAATATCGCGGAGCCGATTATTGAAGCCATAAGTGATTTGGAAGAAAATCCAAGACCTCACGAACATAAAAAAACTAAAAGGTAGAGATGGTTACAGGATTAGAGTTGGCAACTACCGTGTTATTTATGAAATTATAGATACCCAATTAATTGTTGATGTGATTTCACTCGGGCAGTGAAAAGATATTGATGACTAAAAACTTAATGTAACTTCAGAGACTTGAAAAGGTTTCAAAAAACCCTTTCTTAATTATCTTGCTCCCGTGCAATCAACTGTTACTTATTGCGATGTAATTCTGCCACTGGCTTTGCCGCGTCCATTCACCTATGCCGTGCCCGTAGAGTTGGTGGAGTTTATTCGTGTTGGGCATCGTGTTATTGTACCTTTTAAAACCAATAAATTTTACACCGGCATTGTTGCGGCTGTTCATCACAATCCGCCTCCTTTTCAAACTCGACTGATTGAAACACTTGCTGATGAAACACCTGTTGTAACGCAAAAGCAATTGGCTTTTTGGAACTGGATGAGCGCATATTATATGTGCAATATTGGTGAAGTAATGAATGCCGCACTGCCAAGTGGTTTGAAGTTGAATAGCGAAACAAAAATCTTCTTCAATGAGTATTACGATGGTGATTTTGAAAGTTTAAACGAGCAGGAGTTTTCCATTGTTCAAGCATTAAAACACAAGTCAGAATTATCCGTACCTGATGTGCAAGAATTATTGCAACGAAGAAATGTTTATCCCTCATTGCGCACGCTTTTCAATTTAGGGATAGCAATTTCTAAAGAAGAAATGGCTTACAAATACAAGCCGCGTTACGAAACATTTGTGAAGCTACACGAGCAATTTCGCAATCAAGATAATTTGGAGAAATTGTACGAAGAATTGCAACGCGCACCCAAGCAAGTAGAGTTGCTATTAGCCTACAATCAATTGGGAAAAAAGACTGCATTTATAAAGAAACAGGAGTTGCTACAACTCAGTGGGTGCGATGCCTCGGTGTTAAAGCGATTGACAGAGAAGCATGTTTTTGTAGAAATGAAATCTGAGGTGTCGCGCCTAGGAATTTTTCAAACTGAAACAGTTGAAGTTGACACGCTTAATAGCATGCAAAAGAAAGCTGTGGATGAAATTCGGCAAGCATTTAATGATAAGCAAACCGTTTTGCTGAAAGGTGTAACCGGCAGCGGTAAAACAGTTGTTTATACCGAGTTGATAAAAGAAGTGGTGGATGCAGGAAAACAAGTTTTGTTTTTACTTCCTGAAATTGCGCTTACAGCACAACTCATCAATAGATTGAGAAAATTTTTCGGCAATCAGATTGGCATTTATCATTCAAAATTCAATTTGCACGAGCGTGTAGAAATTTGGCATAAGGTGTTGAATGCAGAATATAAAATTGTGTTGGGTGCGCGCTCGGCAATGTTTCTACCGTTTGAAAACCTTGGTTTGATTGTTGTGGACGAAGAGCATGATTCATCTTACAAACAACAAGACCCTGCACCGCGCTATCAGGCGCGTGATTCGGCATTGATGTTAGCCTTACAATCGGGTGCAAAAGTGATTTTGGGAAGTGCCACCCCCTCCGTTGAAAGCATGTTTAATGCTGAAAAGAACAAGTACACTTTAGTAGAAATGAATGAGCGATTTGGCAACGCTTCTTTACCAAAAATTCAGGTGGTAAACATGAAACTTGCGAAGAAGAAAAAAGAGGTGCATGGCAATTTTTCTAAAGAGCTGATAGACGCAATTGCTTCTGAACTAAATGATAAAAAGCAGATTATTTTATTCTTAAATAGAAGAGGTTATGCCGAAGTTCAGCAATGTTCTACCTGCGATTTTGTGTATCGCTGCAAGAACTGCGATGTGAGTTTAACCTATCACAAATTTCAGCACAAACTGATTTGTCATTACTGTGGTTTCAATATGAAACCAGATACAAAATGCAAAAGTTGTGCAAGCCCCACACTTGAAATTGGCGGTAAAGGAACAGAACAAATTGAAGAGGAAATTTCTGAGTTATTTCCTGCTGCACGCATAGCTCGTTTAGATTTAGATACGATGCGCACCAAACATGGTTTTGCCAATGTAATTGCCTCTTTTGAAAATCGAGAGATTGATATTCTGGTGGGTACACAAATGGTAAGCAAGGGCTTAGATTTTGATAATGTGGGCTTGGTAGGAATTTTAGATGCCGACCGATTGATATATCATCCCGGCTATCGCAGTGCCGAGCGTGCATATCAATTAATGACACAAGTAAGCGGCAGAGCAGGGCGCAAAGACAATGATGGTAAGGTGATTCTTCAAACTTCTAACCCAACTCACCCTGTTGTGTTATGGGTTTTGCAGCATAATTATCGCTCGCTTTTTGAAGCTGAAATAATTGCAAGACAACAATTTGCCTATCCTCCTTTTACCAAACTACTTGAGTTTACCCTGCGGTGCAGAGATATAAAACCATTGGAACAAGCCTCTCTTTGGCTCTCCAATAACTTTAGAAAAAATGTAAAGGCAGATATTTTGGGTCCTGCTATTCCATTTGTAAGCAAAATCAACAATTATTATTTGCGCGAAATTTTAGTAAAGCCTACGCATCAAACCAATTCTATTCCGCAAATGAAACTTGACTTGCGCAACATCATTGATGAAATGAAATTGATTAAGGAATTTAAAGGTGTAGATGTGAGTGTGGACGTAGATGTATGATAGCATTGATTAAACGAACGATTTATCTATTTCCTTCGTCTTAAAATAAATATTCTTTTAGCTTTATCGCACAAGATGGGTAAGTGGACGAAATTACTTTTAGGAATTTATCTTGTGCTTCAGTTTTTTATTTCAAAAAAAATTGAAGCGCAATTTGCTGTTGCACCCAACAGCAACGCAGTGCAGTTGGCGCAAAGACTAACAGGTAAAGGCGTTTCGCTTTCTAATATTACGCTTGCTTGTGATGCCACTGCGTCAGGCTCTTTTAATGGAGGCTTTCCAACTATTGGGATGAATACTGGTGTTGTATTGGCTACAGGAAGTGTTTCTAATTTAACTCAGCCAGTAGGTGGATTTATGAGTGATTTTTTACTCTCACCATCTGATCCGGATTTAGATGCTTTGGTGAATAACACAAACTTTGATGCTTGTGTGTTGGAGTTTGACATTCGTCCATTGGGTGATACCATCGAATTTAATTTCGTATTTGCTTCCGAAGAGTATCCAGAATATGTATGCAGTAATTTCAATGATGTATTCGCATTTTTCTTAACAGGAAATAAACCTGGTGGAGGCACTTACAATAACTCAAACATTGCATTGATACCTGGCACAAACCTTGCAGTGGCAATCAATTCTGTGAATCCAGGTGTGGCGGGTTCTGCGGCATCGGGCGGCAATTGTAATAAGCCTGGAGAGTCGAAAAATTACTCAACTTTTTACCAAACCAACAATTCTAGCAATTTTGTGATGGATGGAATGACAGTTCCCATTCTAGCAAAGGCTGCCGTAATTCCATGCGAAAGTTATCACTTAAAATTTGCTATTCAAGATGTGGGCGATGGCTCTTATGATTCGGGAGTTTTTCTTACCACTATTAAATCAAATTCCGTTTCGGTTACCTCCTTTACAAATGTTCCTTTAGCACAAGATACTGCCGATATTTTTGAGGATCCAATTTGCAATCAAGGAGGCTTTAGGTTTGAATTAGATACTTCTTACAATATTCCAACCACCATTAAATTTGATGTGTTAGGCTCTGCTACTAATGGAGTAGATTATCAGTTTATTGCCGATTCAGTTGTTGTGCCTGCTGGTTCAACTTTTGTAAACCTTCCAATCATTCCTATCAAGGATAATTTTTCGGAGGGCAAAGAAAAAGTTGGCATTTATCTTAAAGGTACTTGCACAACAGATTATATTGATAGTGCTGCTATTTACATTTATGATGAAATTTCTGCCAACGCAGGGCGCGATACTAATTTATGTCCCAATCAAACTTTTCAATTAAATGGTTCTGCGTCCACTGATTTTCCTTGGAGTCAATTGTTTACTTACAGTTGGTTTCCTTCTCAATTAGTTTCAAACCCTGCTATTTTTGACCCGTTGTTTGTGCCAAGTGCCATGAATGCAGATACGGTTCAATTGTATTTGCGTACGCAGGTGATGAATTGCAAAGCCGATACAGATACTGTTGTTATTGCCCGCACTGCAAAAGCAAGGTTCTCTATAGATGCTGGATTGGATGATACTATCTGCGCAAATCAATCTACACTAATTAATTTGAGCGTGGTGGATAGCGCATCCGAATCTCCATTTGTTTTTGTGTGGACACCGACTGCATCACTCAACGATTCTTCTATTCAAAAACCAACAGCATCTCCAGCATCCACTACACAGTATAATATAGAAGTTCGCAATAAATTTGGTTGCCCGTTGCGCGATAGTATGAAAATCGTTGTGGCGCAACCTCCGCAGTTTACACTCACGCGCTCACAGGATACTGTTTGTCCAAATTTTCAGGTGCAGTTGAGTTTTGTGTTGCAAAATGGCTCTTATGATTCTATTGTTTGGTCTCCATCAAATGGAGCAAATGCAGTGAGCAACAGAACTGCTATCAATACACAAATCACTCCGTCCACAACACAACTATACCAGCTAACTGCATACAATAAAGGTTGTGCTGCGCAAGATTCTATTTTGATTGTTGTGAATGATGCAATGACCGTGGATGCAGGAAATGATACAACTGTTTGTTTGGGTAATAGCGCGCAATTGAATGCTGTTGTGATGGGCAACAGAGGCGCAGTTACTTATGTTTGGCAGCCATCAGCTACATTAAATATATCGAATATTGCAAACCCTGTTTCTACGCCAACTACGGTCACTACTTATCGAGTTACGGCTTCAAGTGTTGGGTGTATAAAAACAGATTCCGTTAAGGTGAATACTTACTCTTTTACAACACAACTAATTACATCAGATGTCAGTTGTTTTGGTGGAAGCGATGGTTCATTAAGTGCTATTGCTGGTAACGGAGTTACCCCTTACAACTATTTGTGGAGCAATGGCGCGCCTGATGCTGCTTTGCAAAGTCAGTTGCCGGCTGGTGGGTACTCAGTTACGGTGAATGATGTAAACGGATGCACCGCAACGGCTAGCCAAATTATATCCCAGCCAAGTGTGTTGCAATTCATTAATCCTTTAGTAAACGATGTGAAATGTTTTGGTGGCAGCGATGGAAGCATTTCTATTCAAGTGATTGGCGGCACACCAAATTATACTTACATCTGGCTGCCTGCAAATGCCAACAGCAATTTCATTCAAGGTCTTTCATTTGGTAGTTATGCGCTCACAGTTTCAGATTCAAAAGGATGTTTAAAAGATACCGCTTTTGTTGTTTCTGAACCAACAGAATTAATTTTGGATACAGCTTCTGTAAACGTTAGTTGTTTTGGTAGAAGCAATGGCAGGGCAACAATTATTGCAAGCGGAGGTACACTAAACTATACCTACAGTTGGAGTAATTCAAGCTCCCAATCATCCATACAAAATGTACAAACTGGAAATTATACCATAACAGTTTTTGATGCAAATCAATGCAGCAAGCAAGCGAATTTTGTGATTGCTCAGCCGCTTCAAATTTCGCTTGCTACTTCTATCATAAAAAATATTTCATGCTTTGGTGGTAATGACGGTGCGGCAACTGTTCAAGTGAATAATGGCATCAGCCCATTCAGTTATTTATGGAGTAATAATCAAACAACTGACACTGCAACAAATTTAAACGCTGCAACATTTGATGTTACTGTAACCGATAATAATGGCTGTACCGAAACATCCAATGTTACCTTACAACAACCTACTTTATTGCAATCAAATCCGAGCGTGAATAATGTGACGTGTTTTGGTGGTAATAACGGCAGCATCAACAGCAATCCGAATGGTGGCAGCGCACCATACGCTTTTGCATGGAGCAATAATCAAGCAACTCAAAATGCAACACAATTATCATTCGGAAATTATACTGCAACCATAACAGATGCAAATGGCTGCGCGCATACATTTTCTAACAATATTACTCAGCCAGATACACTTCGCGCAACGGCTAATGCCATTCGCGAAACATGTATTGCCCTGTGGGATGGCAAGCTGATTCCAAATGCTTTTGGTGGTACACCGCCTTACTCATTTTCTTATTCCAGAGATCAATTTTCTTTCACCTCCATTCCTTTTGATACGGTTCAAAATCTATCGCCCGCAACATACACGGTGCGTGTGGCAGATGCCAACAGTTGCAGTGCCGATGCGCAGGCAACAGTGGCTTCGCCACCCAAAGATGAATATGATGATATTGTTGAACAGCCTTCGTGTTTCGGTGCGGCTTATCAGGATGGAAGTATTGCTGTGCGCGGTTTAGAGTCGGCTAATGCGCCTTTTAAGTATAGTTTGAACAATGACGGCAATTTCAATTCAACGGGAAGTTTTAAGAAGTTAAGTGCAGGTTTTTATTCAATTTATATTGTAAATAATAATGGTTGCGACACCACCATTGTGGTAGAAGTGCCTGAGCCGCAAAACGCAGTGCTGAAAGTTTTACCTCAGGATACAACTGTAAATGTGGGCGAAAAAGTTTTGTTGGACGTGACGATTAGCCCTTATCCAAAAAGTGCTATCACAACCTATCGTTGGTCGCCACAGCAAGGGTTAAGTTGCGTGGATTGCGCCAACCCTGTTGTTACGTCATACAACGATGAGAACTATTATGAAGTGATTGTTACTTACAATAAAGGCTGCATTGCAAAAAGTGCTGTTACTGTTTTCACCGATGCAAATCCTGAGATTTTTACACCCAATATGTTTTCGCCAAATGGTGATGGCATTAATGATATGTTCTTTGTTTATGGTTTGGGTATTCGCGATTTTGATTTAAAAATATTCAATCGCTGGGGCGAAAAGGTTTACGAATCAACCGAGCAAACACAAGGTTGGGATGGCTTTTTCAGGAACTCAAAGCAAGAGCCAGGCGCTTATGTATATTATGTGCAAGTTGTGTATCTCAACAACAAAAAATTCAGCAAAACAGGTAGTGTAACCTTGGTGCGATAAATCTACTCCTCTTCTTTTTCAGCAGCGCTTCTCACATCATTATTTCGTTTCACGTTTTTCATACCAATGTTTTCGGCAGCCATCACTTTGTTGGTGCCATATTTCAACTTCACTTCATCAATAGCTTTGTAGAGCGGTGTGTTTTCGTCATCATCAAATAATTCTGTTTGATAATTTCCTTTTACAAAATCAGCAAAACGAATGCCCAGCAAACGAATCTTTGTGCCATCCACATAGAATTGATTGAACAAATGCAACAGGTGCTGCACCAATTTTTTTGAAGAAGCCGTAAAGTCAATCTGCATTTGTTTGCTAACGGTGGTAAAGTCGGGGTGGCGCAATTTGATGGTGACGCAGGAGGTTAAAAATTCTTCTTCGCGCAACTCTTGCGCCAGCTTTTCGGCAAGCAATGCAACTACTCTTTGCAGCCATTCTTTGTCATTTGTATCATTATCAAAAGTTCTTTCTGCACTCAATGATTTTGCTTCGTGAAAAGAATTGATGGTTGCCGAAGCAATGCCCCGCGAGCGATTGTAAAATGCCAAACCTTGTTTACCGAATTTTCTCGTAAGCACTTCCATGGGCAAGGCACGCAATTCGGCAATGGTGCGCACATTCATTTTATGCAATACCACCTCTGTTTTTTCACCCAAAAAAGGAATTTTGCCAATCGGCAGCGGTTCTAAAAACGATTGCACATCTTCGGCTTTTACATACAACGCACCATTTGGCTTTGCTTGGTTGGTTGCCATTTTTGCCATCATTTTATTAACGGATAAACCAATGGAAATCGGCAAGCCAGTTTCTTTAATGATGCGTTTGCGCAGTTTGGTGGCATAATCAAAACAGCCAAAAAATTTCTCCATGCCACTCAGGTCAATATAAAATTCATCAATAGAAGCTTTTTCAAAAAGCGGCACGGCATCGGCAATCACATCGGTAACCATACGCGAATAGCGGCTGTATTCCGATGAGCTTCCGTGAACAAAAATTGCCTGTGGGCAAAGCTGATGCGCCTTGCGCGTGGGCATAGCAGAATGTATGCCAAACGCCCGCGCCTCATAGCTGCACGATGCCACCACGCCCCTGCGCGCATTGCCACCAACTATCACCGGCTTGCCCATCAACGAGGGGTCCAAAATCCGTTCCACCGACACGAAGAACGAATCCAAATCTGCGTGCATGATGTGCGTATCGTTTTGCATAAATTATTGAATGATAATTGGAGGTAAAGAAAACGAAGATTTTTGCAGCACGACATTTCTTTCATGCTGAAATATGGTGCTATAAAAAAATGATGTTTTTACGCAAAAGAGCAATGTTAGTAAACACGAGTTTTCAGCGATACAGTATCACAGAATGGAGCAAGGGACTGCTAAGAATTTTGGTGAAAAAAATTGCTTGAGTATTGAGCTTTGTCGCTTACTTTTTCTTTTTAGGACTAAGAATATACATAAAGCGAAAACTCAACACATTATTGTATTGATTTCTGACCCGCGAGCCAGGCATAGCCGGGCGAATGCCCAACAGCGAATAACTGAATCTGGCACCCAATGCAAAATGTTCTTTGATGATAAAATGTAAACCAATCAAAGCACTTAAATCAAACTTTTTAGGATCCACCAAAAATGCCGAGGGAATAGGCGCGGTAGATTCGGCATTGGTGTAATCAATCCCATTCAGCATTAATTTATTGCGCACCATATAAGCTGCCGAAATCC
Organism: uncultured Chitinophagaceae bacterium; assembly: GCA_964552715.1. Taxonomy (GTDB): domain Bacteria; phylum Bacteroidota; class Bacteroidia; order Chitinophagales; family LD1; genus UBA7692. The sequence continues at coordinate 12,453 of CAZKHZ010000006.1, forward strand.
CCACACTTGCCATAATTAGCTTTTTGTCGTGCACATTAAAAAGCAGCGGCACCTCTATATAATCATGCACTATTTTAAAAGAACTATCTGCCTGATTATTACCAAAAAGCCTGCGCTGCGCCCCTCGCATTGAATAGAGCATTTCCATGCTCACGCTCATGTGCTTGTGAAACTTCACCATTGCCCCCACGCCCAAATGCGCCCCAATATTATTGTAGCCATAACCATCATCGCCATCTATTTGTGTAGCATTCAGCCCAGCAATAAACAAGCCTTTAAATATGCCATTTCTAAAGTCAGGCTTCTCTTCTTGCTGCTCTTCCTTTTTTGGGGCATAGGCATTCTCTTCAGCAACTACTGCCTTCTTCTCTTTTTTCTTTTTCACCGGCACAGCTTCTTCCTCCTCATCGCTGCTGTAGGTGGGCGCGGGCGGTGGTGTTTCCTCCTTCTTTTGCTCGCTTTCCTGATTTTTCTTTTTGTTCATATCGAATCTAAAAACAGGTGCCTCTTGCGACATCATCATTGCCGGAAAAAGAAATATCCACAGTATTTGATTTTTCAACCATCTATTCATGCTACTTAATGATTAGTTTCGTTGGCAAGTTTAGCTTATTAGATTTTAGTTGTAGCAGTTAATAATTTAAAGTCATGTTCAAATACAATCCGTCATTATTGAAAAAAGTGGAAGAGGTTTTTCACGAAGGTGGCTACACCGTGCGTTATGAAAAAGGAAATTTCAACAACGGCTATTGCGTGCTCGAAAGTAAAAGTGTGGTTGTTATAAATAAGTTCCACGACATTGAGGCAAAGATTAACAGCCTGATGGAAATTCTTCTCGACATTGAGTTGAATACCGAAGCAATGAGTGATGATGCAAAAAGTCTTTACAGTAAAATAGTTTCAGAAAAAGCGGAAACCCTTTTTGGGTAATAAACAGATTCTGGAAGTTAGACATAAGATTCGAGACATAGCACACACTTTTTTTTACGCTTACCTCACACCCCACAACTCCTAACGTCTTCATCATGCAAATCACATTTCTTGGCACAGGTACATCAGCCGGCATACCCATCATAGGGTGCAAGTGCGAAGTGTGTAAAAGCCCCGACCCGCGCGACAATCGCTTGCGCTGTTCGGCTTTGATTCAAGATGAAGATTTGAATATCGTTATTGATTTAGGTCCAGATTTTCGTCAGCAACTGCTGCGCGAAAATATCTACAAGGTAGATGCAGTTTTGATAACCCATCCCCACCGCGACCACATTGGCGGCTTAGATGAAATTCGCGCATTGAACTTTACCATGCAGCAACCCATTGATATTTACTGCGATGGATTTTCAGAGTTGGGTATTCGCGAATTACATCCCTATGTATTTGCAAAAACAGATTATCCATACCTGCCCAAGTTGAATTTTGTGCGCATAGAAAATAAACCTTTCACCATAGGGCATTTAGAAATTATTCCAGTAGAAGTGTTTCATGCCACAATGCCAGTAAAGGGTTTTCGCATCAAAGACTTTGCCTACATCACCGATTGCAAAACCATCAGCGAAACCGAAAAAGCAAAGCTGATAGGCGTAAGAACATTAGTGTTGAATGCCCTGCGCGATGAAGAACATTATTCGCATTTTACCTTTGCACAAGCAATAGAGTTTGTAGGTAAAATAAAGCCCGAACGTACCTATTTCATTCACATGAGTCACCAGGCAGGCTTGCATCAAGAGCGGCAAAAACTTTTGCCCGAGGGAATGTTTTTAGCACACGATGGCTTGAAGATTGAGGTATAGTTGCCACTTCTAGCGGTATAAATTATATTTGTTGAAATAATATACAAAAGCACAATGCTAGCTGTAGCCAGTATAAAATTTGATGACAACCATCTGAGTGAAGAATTGAAATTTATTCATGATATTACCGTGGAAGGTATTTTCAAGCAACATACTTATCTTGATTTACATCAATGCTTTGTTTTAAAAACATGCAATCGTTTTGAGGTTTATTGCCAAGAAGAAGATATTTTTTTCATGTTTTTTGATTTGACAGATGCTAATAGTCAGCGAGGAATTGCTTGGCTCAAACAGGCTAAAATTCTTTATGGAACAGAGGCTGTTCGTCATCTTTTTAAAGTTACTTCCGGTTTAGATTCTCGCTTGCTTGGCGATTATGAAATTTCATCTCAGGTACGCGATGCTGCACAGTATTCAAAAAAGTTTAACTGCCTCAGCAATGAAATGGAGGGCCTTGTGAATAAGGCTTTAGCAGTTTCAAAAGAGGTGAAAACGCACACCAATATCTGCAAAGGTTTTGTGTCTTATGCCTCAGTTGCTGCCAACGCGGCTAAGCTACAATTCGGCTCCCTTAGCAACAAGAAAATAGTAGTATATGGCACTGGCAGAATAGGAAATAATCTTGTAGAATGCCTTACCAAACACACCGATGCAAAGGATATAGTTTTGGTAAATAGAACGCTACAAAAGGCAATTGATTTATCAGCAAAGTATCATCTAAAGTATGTTCCAGAATCAGATTTGGCAAGTGTTTTAAAGGTTGCCGATATACTTTTTGTAGCTACCGCTTCAAATCAAATTCTTATCAAAAACTATTCACTTTTCAATTCAAAAATTAACTGGATTGCGGACTTATCACAGCCATCTAATGTGTCGCCCGAAGTAAGAAATAATGGTGTTCAACTACTGGACTTAAACGCACTTACTTCATTGTTTGAGCAAAACATGCATGAGCGAAGAAAGGAACTTCCGGCTGCTATGGCTATTGTGGAGAAACACATTGAGGACTTACAAAAAAAGGAACGCTTAAAACAATATTTAACCCACGCTTTGTCATGGGTGGAGTTTGGTTATGAAACAACTTTCTCAAATTCAGAAGACAGTTCTTCTGTAAATTTAACCAAAGGTTTCGTTCAGCATTTTATGAAGCAAATGAATCCATTGGTAAAGCACCAACAAGACAGTGCCTGCGCCTTTCTAAGGGTGATGAATGAAATGGGTGTTGACCAAAATCCCAACTGATGAGCGCACCCATTCGCATCGGAACGCGAGAAAGCAAGTTGGCTTTATGGCAGGCAAATCATGTGAAATATTTATTGGAAGCAAGCGGAAAAGCTTGCGAATTGGTGCTAATAAAAAGCGAGGGTGATGTAAATCTTACAACTCCACTTTATGAAATTGGCGTGCAGGGAATTTTTACAAAAGCTTTGGATATTGCCCTGCTCGAAAATCGTATTGATATTGCTGTTCACTCTATGAAGGATGTGCCCGTGGTGCAGGCACAGGGAATTACAGAAGCGGCAGTTTTAAAGCGCGGTTCTCCCTTTGATATTTGTGTAACTAATATATCACCTGAACTCTTTTCGCAAAAAGTAATAACTATTGGCAGCAGCAGTTTAAGGCGCAAGGCACAATGGCTGAATCGCTATCCACGCCATACCATAGAACCGATTCGTGGAAATGTAGAAACCCGCTTGCAAAAACTAAACAGCGGACAATTTGATGCGGTGATTTTTGCCGAAGCAGGATTGGATAGATTGAATATAAAGCCACAAAATTATGTTCTGTTGAATTGGATGTTGCCCGCACCGGCTCAAGGTGCATTGTTGGTTTCTTGCAGGCAGGATGACAAATTAATGCTTGAAAAATGTAAATTTTTAACCGATGAAAACACCTTCCGTTGTGTAACAGCAGAGCGTTTGTTTTTAAGGAAATTGCAGGCTGGTTGCAGTGCACCGGTTGGTGCATTGGCAGAAATAATAAATGATGAAATCATTTTTAAGGGCAATGCATTGACTTTGGATGGAACTCAAAAACTAGAAGTTGAAATGCGTCTCAATAAAAGTGATTTCAAATTGATTGGAGTGAAAGCAGCAGAAGATTTAATCGAAAAAGGGGCTTTGAATTTGAGATGAAAAAAATAAAGGTGCTGCTCACAAAATCATTTTCTGATGAATACCTAAAGAACTTTGGTGCTGATAGCATAGAATGGCTTCAACACCCTTTCATTACATTTAATTACAAGCATTTGCCCCACTTGCAAAAGCAAATTGAGGGCATTGACGCTCCATTCATTTTCACATCGCAAAATGCAGTTGTTGGTTTTGAAAGGAATGTTGCATTAAATATTGAAAGTAAGGTTTGCTTTTGCCTAAATGGAGCAACTCAAACTGCATTAGAGAGTAGTGGTTGGAAAATAATTGCCACAGCAAATAGTTCCGAACGGTTAGCCCAAAAAATTATTCAAAGCAATATTCACGAAGCAATTTTTTGTTGCGGCAACATTCGCATGGATGTTATTCCAAATAAACTTCAACATGCAAAAATACATCTTCATGAGTTTGTGGTTTACGAAACTATATTCAATCCAAAAGTGATAGAAAATCATTTTGATGCGATTGTTTTTTTTAGCCCAAGTGGTGTAGAAAGTTTCTTTAAAATGAACAGATTGCAAGACCCAACTAAAATATACTGCTTGGGAGAAATAACCGCATCTTCATTAAACATAAAGGCATTTAAAAACATTGTGATTTCACCAACTTCAACAAGCAATTCTTTACTAAAAATCATTGCTGATGATAGCAGGTAGCCCTTCTTTTTAAAGATCTCTTGCGGTGTCAATTCACCAAAAGTAATAACTTTTGGTGAGTTAACTCACCAAAAGTTATTACTTTTGGTGAATGCAAAGTTAAATTATGACTAAAATTATCAACAGAAATCTATTCCAAACCATTAAGCAGCAATGCTTTAAAGGGAAAACTATCATTGTAATCGGCCCAAGGCAGGTTGGTAAATCAACAATGCTACTTGCCGTGGCACAAACTTTTCCAAATTATTTATTTTTGGATGGCGATGATTCATTTGTAAGACAACAACTTACAAACCCAAATTTTCAGGCATTGAAGCAAATTATTGGTGAATATAAAGTTGTGTTTATTGATGAAGCGCAGCGCATAGAAAATATTGGTTTGACATTGAAAATGATTCACGATAGAATGAAAGATGTACAGTTGTTGGTGAGTGGCTCATCACCTTTAGATATTAGCAATGAAATGAACGAACCATTAACGGGTAGAAAATTTGAATACAGAATGTTTCCGGTAAGTTGGGAAGAATGGCAGCAACATAACGACTATCTCACTGTGCAACAGCAATTAGAAGATAGATTGTTATACGGAATGTATCCAGATGTATTGAACCGAGTGGGCGATGAAGAAAATATTTTGCGACAACTATTAGAAAGCTATTTATATAAAGACATTCTTATGTTAACTGGAATAAAAAAGCCTGAGGTGTTAGAAAAATTGGTACAGGCTTTGGGCTTGCAAATAGGTAACGAAGTTAGCTACAATGAGCTTTCGCAATTAGTTGAAGCAGACAAAAACACAATTGCATCGTACATAGATTTATTGGAAAAGGCATTTGTTATTTTTCGCTTGCCTTCCTTCAGTAAAAATCTACGAAACGAAATAAAAACGAACAAAAAAATCTATTTCTATGACAATGGAATTCGCAATGCGGTTATTAATAATTTCAATCCTATTTCGATGCGACAAGACAAAGGTGCATTGTGGGAAAATTTTATAATCAGCGAGCGAATGAAATTTCTATCGTATCATCAGCATCATGTAAAAACATATTTTTGGCGCACAAAGCAGCAACAGGAAGTTGATTATTTAGAAGTAAAAGCCACTAAAATTTCAGCTTATGAGATTAAATGGAAATCTTCTGCGAAAGTAAAGGTGCCACCTGCGTTCGCAGCGTCTTACAAAGCAGATTTTAATGTAATTGACAGAAACAACTTTACAAATTTCGTAGTTAAAAATTAATAGTAAAGCAAGCATGAAACATCGTCCGCGCATATTGCGCAAATCGGCAGCGATACGCAGTATGGTGGCAGAAACAACACTTTCACCATCCGATTTTATTGCGCCACTTTTTGTTGTTGAAGGCGAAAACGTGAAAGAAGAAATTCAATCGCTACCCGACTATTACAGAATGAGTTTGGAGGTAACTGTTCAAGAAGTGCAAACACTTTGGCAGTTAGGCATCAAGTGCGTTTTGCTATTTGTAAAATGCAAAGATGAACTGAAGGATAATGCCGGAACAGAAGCTCTAAACCCTGAGGGCTTAATGCAACGTAGCATTCGAGCAATTAAAAAATCTGTTCCCGAAATGGTTGTAATGACAGATGTCGCGCTCGACCCTTTTTCTTCTTTCGGGCATGATGGCATTGTGGAAGGAGAAAAAATAGTGAATGATATAACGGTTGAAACATTGGCAAAAATGGCTTTGAGCCACGCGCAAGCGGGTGCCGATTTTATTGCGCCAAGCGATATGATGGATGGCAGAGTAGCCGCCATTCGCCAGGCATTAGAGGTTAATGGCTTTCACGAAACTGGCATATTAAGTTACAGTGCAAAGTATGCTTCGTGTTTGTACGGTCCGTTTCGCGATGCCTTGGATAGCGCGCCCGGATTTGGCGATAAAAAAACCTATCAAATGGATTATGCCAATACCAACGAAGCAATTAAAGAAGTGTTGCTGGATGTAAGTGAAGGTGCCGATATAGTGATGATAAAACCCGCAGGATTTTATTTGGATGTGATACATCGCGTTAAACAAAAAGTAGCAATTCCTGTTGCAGCATATCAAGTGAGTGGTGAATATGCCATGATTAAAGCTGCCGCAGCAAAAGGCTGGGTGAATGAGGAACAAGCAATGCTTGAAAGTTTGATTGCCATAAAGCGTGCTGGTGCCGATTTAATTGCCAGCTATTTTGCAAAACAATTTGCTACACGCTTCCGCGATTCACGCTAAAATTTGCTTCGTGGTTTATTGATTAAGTTTGCTGAATATTAGTGAAGATTTATGCTTAGATACAGTGCCGATTGGCGAACACTTTTTGTGGTGGTTTTATACTTCGCTGCGGCAATAGCACCTTGGTTTTTGTGGGATGACATGAGCAAGTTTCAAGCCTTTTTGTGGATGGCGTTGAACTGCTATTTATCATTTACCTGCGCCATAATTGTGCACAACACTATTCACGTTCCTATTTTTAAAAGTAGAGCGCTAAACCGATTCTTTCAAGTGATTTTATCGCTCTCCTATGGTCATTCCACAAGCGCATTTGTGCCGGGGCACAATTTCAGTCATCATAAATTTACGCAGGGCGAAAAGGATGTGATGCGCACCACCAAAGCCACTTTCAAATGGAATATTTTGAACCAGCTTTTTTTCTTCTTTATCATGAGTGGTGATATCATCAAAAGCGAAATGCGCTTTGCAAAAAGAATGTATCACGAAAAGCCACAATGGTTCTGGCAGTTTGCTTTTGAGTTGGCATTGGTGAATGTGATAAAGCTCGGAATGTTGTTTGTAAACTGGCAGTGCTTTTTGTTGTTCCTTTTCATTCCACATCAATATGCAGCATGGGGAATTGTTGGTACCAATTACTTTCAACACGATGGCGTGGACGAAAATCATCCATACAATCACAGTAGAAACTTTTCGGGCAAATTCTTGAATTTGCTTCTTTTCAATAATGGTTTTCATGGTGCGCATCACGAAAAGCCAAACCTGCATTGGAGTCTTTTACCTGAGTATCATAACAAAAATATTCGTCCGCACATTCATCCAAATTTGGATAGAACATCATTGCTTGCATATCTTTTTGAAACCCACATTTATCCAGCAAAGCGCGTGGATTATCTCGGTAATGCGATTGTGTTGCCCGCAACAAAAGTGCCCGATGTAGATTGGGTGCCGGGTGTAAACGTTGGCGCATACAAAAGCGATATGGCGGCTGTATAATAGATTTTTTATTTTTGTATAAATATGAAAACGATAACGCTTACTTCTTCAGACAAAAAAAATGATTTGCTACTGCAAGTGGCAAAAGAAATGGGTATAAAAACCAAGCTGCACAAAAAGCTTTTCGATGAAGAAATGGCAATGCCCGGACCCAAGGTTACAAATGAACAGTTGGAGGAGTGGTTGGCGGAAGATGATGGTAAATAAGGTTTCACCTCCACTCAAATGTTTGAAAGACTAAAAAAGTCATCCACCAAAACTGCTGCTAAGAATGCAAGTCATTTATAAACCACGAGCCGCAAATTCAATTGACAAACTTGTTGCTTGGATGGACACCCAAAACATAGAAGGTAGTGGCATATAAAGTAACCAACTCCACATTTGAAGTGTGCCGCTTTATATTTGGTGCACGGTTGGTTTATTAAATCAACTCCTTTTTCCAGAATATAATTTTATCAAGATTATTCCATAATAGCATCATGAATTAGTATATCTTTTTATTAGTAAAAATACCCGTTGAAACAAAATCATTTCAAGGCCTTAGTTTTGGAATTCAAACACAAATAGAAATCGTATATTTTACGAATGGCTGTATTTACCTAATAGCTCATTCACTAGTTCGGAGTAGGCATTCATGGCTTCATCTTTGGTTAATCCTTTTTTACTTTCCCATTGTTTCCATTTGAATTTTTCTTTCAAATCCCACATGCCGGGTTCTTTGTTGCTGTTGTCGCCTTCTGTGGCTTGCTTAAACAAAGCATAGAGATCCAGCAGTTCTTCATTTGCTGGTCTTTCGGTTAAAGTTTTAACTAGCAACTGTGCTGCTTCAAATTTCTTTTTTGCGCTCATTGATGTTTGAATTAAGGCACCAAAAGTAAACGAATTTTATGTTCAGCTAAAGGTTTTTAGATTCGCAATACAATTCCACCTGATGAAAAAACTAATACTTCTTTTGTTGTTTCCTTTCTTGCTAACTTCTTGCATTCAGGAAATTGAAGAGTGTGTAGAGCAAGATATTTTTTTTGAGAAACTCTATAAATATAGTAACGATTGGAAGTTGGAACAACTCCAAATCAGCACTAACAATAATCAACAAAAGACAGTTCTTAAAGGCTCTCTAAAAATCATTGATAATGGAAAGTATAAAACACTTATTAAAGTGACTGAAGAAGATACTACAATTCAACATACCATCAGTTTTGAACGTAGTTGTCAAACAAGTAATCAGTTAGGATACATGCAATATCCCAACCCAGGATACTCTTCTTCAACAGCTTTAATCAATGGTGTATTTCATCAAGGAGGTGGAAGGTGTTCTTCTGGTTTAATCAACAAAGCAAAAGGTGTTTTAATCAGTCAATCCATAAGCGGACCAACAGACACTTCAAAACCAGAAGTGAGAACTTTTCAATTAACTCTATCGCGATAAAATGAAACACACACTATTTCTTTTTCTTCTGCTGAGTTTTTTTGTAAAATCTGTTGCTCAACCAAAGTTCTATCCTTCAAATTTTGTTTCATCAAATTTTTGGATGTGCAGCGAATTTCGGTTTGGATATGAGCTTCCTGTTAGTGATAAAAAACATACTATAGAACCCATACTATTTGCAGCAGTTCCAAGTGTATTTGGCTTAATTTTTAATAGTATTCCTTCATTTAGCACAGGGAATTTTCATTCCTATTTTGGTGGTGGTGGTGGCATGGCATATCGCTACTATTTTATAAAAGAGAAAGGAGTCAATCCCTTTATAGGAACAAGTTTAACAGCAAGTGCTTATTCAACTACAAGTTATGTTTCAAACACTTATTGGACAAGCCCAAGCAGTAAAATAAATAGTGAATCTTTTAAACCCGTTGTATTATTAACCAACATCAATTTTATTGGTGGTTTTACATCTGCCAATAAGCGTTTTTCACTTTGTGCAGAAGTAGGCACAGGCTTCAACAGAGGGTGGGCTGATTATAAAAACTATGGAAGAGTTGAATTTCCTAATAAAGGATATTACTCATTTCTACGCTTGCCATTCCATGCTCATGTATCGCTTGCAATTAGCTTAGCTAAACGACAGAAGAAAGCCAAAGCCCCACCTATTCGTCTTGAAAAGAACTAATAGTCAAAAAATAATTTACACCAACTGATTGCCGCTTACAAACTTGGCAAACAAACCCGGAAAGAAACGCTTCAGCGCCAAGCCAAATTTCTCTTTAGCTCCAGCTATAACAATTTCGCCTTTGCGGGCTTCAATAGCTTTCAAAATTTTAGCGGATACATACAAAGGGTCAAGTCCGTTTGCAATCAAGCTATTGTCTTTGTTGATGGGTTTTCCATCGCGATCCAGCGAGTTTTTGGCAACGTTTGTGCGCACAAAACCTGGGCACACCAGCAACACATTAATACCATCGCGCTGTGTTTCGGCACGCAGTGTTTCATAAAATCCCATCAAGGCATGTTTGCTTGCATTGTATGCGCCCTGCTTGGGTGTCACCATCTTGCCCAATATGCTGGAAACAACCACAATGTTTCCTGATTTTCTTTTCAGCATTTCTGGCAACACAGCCTTGGTCAAAGCCGCACCACCCAAAAAGTTTACATCCAAAATTTTCTTTATCACCTCTATGCTTGTGTCCTTCAATTTCGACCAATGGCTTATGCCTGCATTGTTTATCAAAACATCAATGTGCCCAAAATGCGCCTGCGCTTTTTGCCCTGCGGCTTCAATCGAATGAATGTCTGAAACATCCAAGGGCAAAATAAACACCTCGCTATCAGCTAAGCCTGTAGCGGCTTTCACCCGATTCAATTCATCTTCTCTACGCGCAGAAAGAATCAGCTTTGCATTATGTTTTGCAAATGTGATGGCAAGTGCCTCGCCAATGCCCGAAGATGCTCCGGTAATCCAAACTACTTTATTGGTAAAATATGACATACTGCAAATTACAATTTTAGATTTTAGAAGTGTGATGTTAGATTTTAAAATACAATTAAAACGACCCTTTTGTCAATGCGTTTTGCGCTTGAATGCCCAAGCCTTTAATCACAGGCATCAACATTCCAAAGCGATCGTCTTTGGTGTGTCCTTGTTTCCAGCGCGCATAAATTTGTTGGGCAATCACTGCATTTTTATACAAACCAAAAATGTAGTAAAACAAAATGCCCGAAACATCTCTGCCGCTTTGGGCTGCGTATCTTTCTACCACTTCCTTGCGCGATAAATTACCCGGCAACCAAGTCAGGTTAAAGAACTTCACTTCATCGGTGTCGTCCGCTTCGCTCCAATAGGCAAGGCTTGCACCCAAATCCATTAATGGGTCGCCAACCGTGCTCATCTCCCAATCCAATACACCAATTATGTTTGAAAGGTCGGCAGCGTCCAACACCACATTATCATACTTATAATCATTGTGTAAAAAAGTCGGCTTTTGCTCGGCAGGTAAATTATTTTTTAGCCACTCGGCAATACTGTCTAAGGTTTCAATCTTATCTGTTTCTGAATTGTAATAACGCTTTACCCATCCTTCCACCTGTCGCAATACATAACCCTCGGGCTTGCCCAATTGAATCAAACCACTTGCTTCAATATCAATGGCGTGAAGCGCAACAAGATTATCAACCAGCGCCTCAGATGTTTTGCGCAACTGCGCTGCATCAAGGTTCATGCGTGGTGCATTTGCCGCGCGAAGAATGACACCCTGCAAGCGTTCCATGATATAAAACGGAGCACCAATTATACTTTCATCTTCGCAAAAAATAATAGGCTGTGGTACTTTTGTATAGTGATTTTTCAGCAACGAAAGCACACGAAACTCTCTGCCCATGTCGTGAGCAGATTTGATGTTTGCCCCAAATGGTGGTCTGCGCAGCACATATTCCTTCTCGGCAGTTTTTAAACAATAAGTAAGGTTTGAAAAACCTCCGGGGAACTGAGTGATTTCAATCACTTCACCTACTTGCGCTGCATGTTCTTTTAAGTAAGTATTAAGCTGAACGATATTGATTTCTTCGCCCGCGCGAGTAGGTTTTGCCTGGTCTGTTTTGTATTCCATTATATTATTTGAAATGGTTAGCGCAGCTAAAAAATCTATCCTAAATACTCAATTAAAATTGCAACATAACTCACCTGCAACATCAGCCAAATTGCGAAAGCCGCAAAAGGAATGGCAATGAAAAACGCATCAAAGCGATCTAAAAACCCACCATGACCGGGCAACACAGCACCTGAATCCTTTACACCTAAACTGCGCTTTAGCATGGACTCTACAAGGTCGCCCCCAGTGGCTGCAAAGGAAATTACTAGCGAAAGTATCACCCATTGTGTATTTGAAAATATGCGCAATTCATTGATAGGTAGGTATTGAAAAAGATAAGCGGCAACAGCAGTCAGCAGAATGCCACCAACCAAACCTTCGATAGTTTTTTTAGGGCTTAATCGCTCAACAAATTTGTGTTTGCCAAACAACATTCCGCTGCAATATGCCATGGCATCCGAAATCCATATCAAACCAATCACTGCAAAAAGTATCCATTTTCCTTGTTCAAAATAAATCTGCTGAGTCATTATCACGGGCAGTGTGATATAGATTAGTGCAATAAGATTCCAACCGATATTGGTGAATGGCAAATCTGCTTTTGAAAATAATTCGTGGAGAAAAACAATCATCAACAACACTGGAAAAACAAGCGCAATGTCAGCAAAGGTAAACTTGCGGCTCATCATCATATTCAATAACTTGATAATTAATCCGTCACCCGAAATCATGTCTTTCAATCCACCATTCATAAAGAAGGCAAGTAGAAAAAATAACGCGCTTAACACTATCACTAATCTGCGGCTGCGCACAGCCGAGAAAGGCGAGGAAACAAATCTTTTGTCGTACGAAATTTTATAGAATTCAAACAGCGAACCCAAAAGCACCAACAGCATTACAAAAGCATAGCTCCACACATTCCATAGAATGCCGCCTGCCATAATGATTACAAACACCAATGCGCTTACGCTTCTTACAAAAAAATTATTCATGTTTTGTTGTTTGTGTTTCTGTTAAGACTGGCTCAAGCTTAGGCATAACTTGGTTTTGTTTCAATAGCCAAAGTAAACCAAACATCACCAACCCTGCCGACAAAGTTGTGTAAATCGGCAGGCTTTCAGCGGTAGTAACATCTGTTTTAATAATACCCGCAGCAAAAAGATATTTCAAAAGAACTTGCAGGAAATTATTCAGAAAATGTGCCGTAATACTCACCCAAATACTTTGTGAATAGAAGTATAGATAGCCCAATGTAATGCCCATCCATAAAATGGCAAACAAGTTGAAAAACTCAAAGTGCATCACAGCAAAAGCGATTGAAGTTACGAGTATTGCTCCATGATTGCCCAATATGGTTTGTGAAAGAATTTTTTGTACTAAGCCACGAAAGAAAAGCTCTTCGCCAATAGCCGGCAACACAGCCAAAACAATAGTAAGCAAAACAAAGCGCGGAAAATTCACATCCGTAAAAAACGCCTCAATCAGCGTTTCATACTTCTTCTGCATTTCGGTCAACACCTTCAGCGACTCAGGAAGTTGAATAAGATTATTCCAATCTACTAATAGCGAAACAAAAATGCCTGCACTAAGCGTAATGCCTATTGCCAACAAAATGTGTTTAGGCGTAGGCTTTACATTCAATGTTAGATAGTCGCCTATGCCCCCGCTTACCAAAATACTAAACATAAGTGCGGGCAATAAAAAACCGCCAAAGCCCGAGCCGAGCCCTTGCAACACTAAAGCAGCCATTGGGTTTTTTGCCTGCTCCGCAATGTCTTTCATAAAGGTTTCGGTATTTTCCACACCAAGAAACTGGTGACCAATAAACGCCCCTGCAAAAAACATGATTTGCATACTCAACACCATCAACGAAAAAAGTGCGAGTACTTTGAAAAAAGGCGGTAGATACTTTAATGGCGGCTCATTGAACATTTGAAGCCAAACATAAGTTTTCTTACAGATTTGTTTGCAAAGACAACATTTTTCAGAAAAGCATCTTATACAATCTTTAAAACACATCATTGTATTACACTTAAAATCGCTCAACACACTCATGTTGAAATATTTATTTAATACAGAATAAAAACCACTCACATTTGTAGCTCATTATGAACCTAATGTCATTGTTTGATTCGGTACTTTCGGTAACAAAGTCGCAAGCAAAAGCAGCCGAAGCCGTTCCGGTGAAACATGAACAATTCGAATTGGATGTGGAGGGAAGAAATATCCCTGTTCGCATCTGCTTTGAAGCGCGCTACAACAATCGCGTTACTGTAAATGGCAATGGCATTTTAATCAGAATATCTAAGCACACTCCCGCAGAAGAACAGCGCAAACAGATTGATACATTTCTAAAATGGGCAAAAACTAAGTTGGGTGAAAAGCCCGAGTTGCTAGATTATCTTCCACAAAGAAAATATGTGAATGGGGAAGTGCTGCAAGTAGGCACTCAATATTTTTCTATTCACATTATCTACAATGAATTGAATAAAAGTTCTGCCCGTATTCACAACAATCATCTCATGCTTTCGTTGGCGCGTGGCTTGACAAAAGAGTCAGAAAATAGTACGTGCAGCTATCTTATCAGCAAATGTTTATCAAAGTTTTTTTTACCCATTGTTTCTGCACGTATTCACGAATTGAACAATCGCTTTATCGGGAAAAAAATCTCTTCAGTTAAGTTGAAATATAACACAAGCAATTGGGGCAGTTGCAGCACGCATGGCAACATCAATATCTCATTGCGTTTGATGTTCGCTCCGCAAGATGTAATTGATTATGTTTTGGTACATGAATTAGCACATCTGATTCATCCTAATCATTCATCTCGCTTTTGGAATGTAGTGGAAAGCATTATGCCCAACTATCGCGAAAAGGAAAAACACTTAGAGGACAACAACTACAGATACTATCTGTAGGGCTTGTTTAATTCCAGGTTTCTTTAATTTTTTATTTGCTCTTGACCCAAAAGAAGCAAAAAGCCATACCGATAGCTATTGGTATTAAGGGGCTTTTGGCTAAAATCTGTGATGCAGCTCCCTTGCAATTGTTGTGATTTTTGAAAATTAATAAATGTGTGTACACAGAAGCTCCAAAGGGAGATAATTGGATGAATTTCGTAAAAAGTTGAATCTTTTAAAACGCCTTAACTCCTGCCTTGCCGATGTTCAACAACAATCTTTTGTAGTGTGATCCATGGCTACCGGGGCGGTTTTTTACATAACCATCAAAAAACATTTTGGTGTAAACCATAGAAAAAAGTGCGCAGTTGATGTGTCCAAACTTTTTGCCTGCCTGCCATAATTCAACTTTGGTTGCACCGTTGCGTTTCATTGCTTCGTAAGTGCGGATTGAGTTTTGATAGTTTACTTGTTCATCGCCCTTGCAATAGCAAAGCATGACTGGTGCTTCTGGCTTCCAGTCGTGCACATTGTTTTCTTCTAAATATTTACGGAATGGATGGTTGGGATTTTTTTCAAAGTCGTCAAAGTATTCTCTGCGCACAGAGAGAAAAGCTGTGTCGGGTAGTTCTCTGTTCAACTCATCCATGGGAAAATCGCCCGTCAATAATTTAGGAATTACAGATG
The DNA here is from genome assembly GCA_964552715.1 of uncultured Chitinophagaceae bacterium. GTDB lineage: Bacteria > Bacteroidota > Bacteroidia > Chitinophagales > LD1 > UBA7692. The sequence goes on from CAZKHZ010000006.1 coordinate 27,886, forward strand.
CGTAAGGTTGTTGAAAAACTTCTCCAATTTTTTCTGGTTGACCGATGCTTTCGTAATAGCCTTTCAACAAATATGGCATGTAGCCCGGTTGGGTATAGAATTTGTTTCTGCCATCATATACAGCATAGAAAATATCGTAAGGTCCAGACATTGGTGCGCTGGCAGTAACCGTAAATTTATCGGCATATTTTTCTTGCAGCATTTTGTGGGTGGCGAGTGCCGCATGACCGCCCTGCGAATAGCCCGAAATAAAAATTTTACCAACAGATTTTACACCAAATAGGTGCAACGAATCGCTAACGACTTTTAGCATATCAATAGTGGCTTCTGCTTCGGTTTTTGCGTGCATGTATAAATGACAGCGGTCACCACCTGCCATGCCAATATAATCGGGCATGATGACGAGATAGCCATCGGTGGCATAGGACAAACACATTGCCTGCTCGCCTCGGTAGTTGAGTACGCGGTCTTTGCACAATTGTGTGCCTTGATTGTAAATTTCTATAGGTAAATCTAGGTTTTCGCCTATTGGAGCGAATACCATGCCGGTGGCTTTTACGATGCTGCCGTCAGCATAGGTGGAGGTGTACACTACATTGTAAATATTTACATCCTTAGTGGTTGGAAAAAACAACTTGGGGATGTGCATGGACTTGAAGTGAGCCGCCAGTTGCTGTGCCGTAAAGGTGCGGATGAGGGCAAATTCAATCAGCTTGCCGTTTTGCTGAGATTGGGCTATTGAAAATGAGAGTAGATATAGAAAAAACGGGAGTAGATATTTAGTTTTCATTTAAAAATTGTGTGCGAAAATAAGCGTAACAACTGGGTTTTTGTGTTATAGAAATATAAAGTTTGTGGCGAAAATCGGCAAATTATGTGATTGTTAATGAATACCAGGATACACAAGTGATGATTGAGGGAATAGCCGAAGTTTGAAAGTTGGGGAAGAGCTATGTGATGGGGAAAGTGGATGTTTAAATCTGGTGCTTAGTTTATTAATTCATGTATTAAGTTGGCGAATTCACCTATCAAGTTTGGGAGTTTGCAGGAAGCGAGCAATCAATAACATTACATCAAGAATTTTGTAATAGTGTCTGTTCTTTAATTTTATGTGGGAACTAAGGAAGCATCTCTCAGGATGAGCATCTAAATCCCTCACAGTGTTGCCAATAACATATTTCTAAACAAATTTGATAATCAATCAATTTTAAATTGCGTAACCATAGACTACAAATCATTAAAACACGGCTTGTTCCGCCAAAGCGGAATAGATGCATAGATGAACAGCCGAGTCGCCCGCAACTACACAAAGAAATACGGTGAGAGTTAGCAAGCTCACTGTAATTCCATAAATGGTAAAGCAGTAAATCTTTTCTACTCTGGCTTAGCTGGAATCACCATTTTAAAGCTGGTGCCGCCCATTTCGTTGCCTTCTACCCAAATTTTTCCATTCATGTTGTCAATAATTTTTTTGCAAATGGCAAGCCCAATGCCTGTGCCAGAAAATTCGTTACGCGAGTGCAGGCGTTGGAATATAACAAACACCTTTTCGCGATACTCCACAGGAATGCCGATGCCATTATCTTCAATAGATACTTCATATCTTTCGTTTGCATTGCGGCACGAAATGTCCACACGAGGGCGGTCGCTCTTGTTATATTTTATAGCATTTGAAATCAGGTTTTGGAACAGTTGCAGCATTTGCGTTCTGTCGGCAGTGATGGTTGGCAATGATGATTGCACCAAAATATCGGCATTAGCGCGCACATCTGGTGCAAGGTTTTGAATCACTTCATACACCACCATGTTTAGGTTCACTTCGCGGAAGTGTGACTCTACATTTATTTTAGAAATTTCAAGTATATCGTTGATCAGCGAATACATGCGTTTTGTTCCATCAAGAATAAAATTCATGTAAACAGTTTCATCTTCCGAAAGCCTGCCAGCAAGTTTCTTTTCAAGCAATGAAACATAACTGCCCACCATGCGCAAGGGCTCTTTTAAGTCATGCGAGGCAATGTGTGCAAACTGTTTCAGCTCTCTGTTCGAGCTTTCTAATTTATAAGCGTAACGCTCAATCTCAGAATTTTTCTGACGCAACAATTCTGCCTCTTTTTCTTTCTTTTCTAGTTCAAATTTTGTTTGCGCATCCAATATGGCAGCGGCTTTATCAAAGTTCTGATTCTCGCTTACAATTGCCATGTATTTGTTCAGGTAATCATAGGCAGATTGATAGTCGCTAAGCAATGAGGAAATATCCGACAGATATTTGTAACAGCTATGCAATTCATGTTTGCTGCCAGCTTGAATTAATAGCTTTTCGGCTTCTAAAAAATGGTCTAATGCTTCGCGCAATTTTCCCCAATCAAAAAAAGCTTTGCCGATGTGGATGTGTGTAAAGCCAATAGCATTGGGCTTGCCGCCTTCTTTTTTTAGGGTAAGTGCTTTGTTTAAATATTCTAAGCCTTTATCAAATTCTTTCAGTTCCACATGGCTGCTGCCTAGGTTGTTGTAACACACCGAAAGCATAATCCTGTCATTTAGTTCTAAGGCAATGTCCAGCGATTTTTTGTAGTAGCTGAGTGCCAATTCAAAGTCTCTGTTTTTTGCATAATAGACCGCAAAGGCATTGTAGCATTTTGAGATGGTTGACTTGGTACCGCTTTGCAACGCATACTCCAAAGCGCGACCCAAATACATTTTCTTTAGGTCATCAAACTGCGACATGTCGTGCAGAATTGCCAAGCCGTGATAGGTGCGTGCCAACTCTTCAATAATGTAGTCACTTTTTTTGGCAAATGTTTCCATCAACCTAAGTGCAATCAAATAATATTCCTGCGATTTGAAATAGATTCCTTTGTAGTAAAAAATCATGCCCATCGTTTTGTTGATGCGGGCAACAAGCAATGGATGCTCTTCGATGGTGATTAACTCTAGTGCTTTTTGTGCAAGCTCAAATGCTTCTTCTGTTCCACCGCTTTTGGTGAAAGTAAAAACAGCTTGTTCGTGAAAAGCTTCTGCTTTGTAATGTGCATGATTATTAACCTCAGCCCACTCAGCCACTTTTTTAATCAGCGGCTCAACGCTTAGGTCTTTGTTCAGGTTCATTATCCTGATTTTATCAACCAACTGCTCAATGTCGTGCCACCCGCCTTGTGTGGAAGGTGCAGTTGGTGCTGCTTCCTGAGTAGAACGTTTATTCATGACAGAATTTTTTTAATTCATTAAATCTCACTAGAAACAATTTGGCTTCTGATAGTCGCATACGGATAGTTTTATTTTTTGTTTCATGTGTTTATAATTTGTTTTTTAAAGGTCACATGGAATGTCCAAATATTTATTGGCACTAGACGCGAGCCTAATCTGTGTGGACATTTCATTTATTTTTCACGGCCTCTGCCGAAGACTGTAGTAGCCCTTGCAGGGTTTTCCACATTACATTAGTGGTGGCAATTATTTCATCAATAGTGCCGTGAACCTCATTTTCTAATTCGGCATGTTTCTGTTTTTTAATCAGCGAAGTATAAATGGTTACCATGCGAATGGGTTCGCGCAGGTCGTGAGAGGCAATAAATGCCATTTGTTTCAGCTCATCATGTGCTGTTTCTAATTTTTGAATGTATTGCGCAAGCTCCTGTTGTTTGTGAAACTCAATTGCAGCCTCCTTTTCCTGTTGTTCAATCAACAGTTTGGTGTTTTCTAAACTTAAAGAAGTTTTATAATCAAAGTTGAATATCTGATGCTTTAACTGAATGAACTTTTTGTGATACTCAAAAGCCTTTTCAAAATTCTGCTTGTGCGAATAAGCTTTAGAAACCTGATCATACAATTGATGCAATTCATGCTTGCTGTCAATTTCCAACATTATTTTTTCTGCCAGATGATAGTATTCTAATGCTTCGTCATATTGCTCGTTTGCTTCGTAGGCGCTACCAATGTAAAAGTAGCTGAAGGCAATGCCATTGCGGTTGCCAAGCTGCTTGCGCAGCGAAATACTTTTTTCAAAATAGGTCAATGCACTTTCCACATCGCGCATCATACCATACTTTAAACCTATGTTGTTATAGGCAGTTGCCAGACCAATCAGGTCGTTATCTTCTTCAAAATAAGTTGCTGCTTTTAAATAGAAATCAATAGAGACAACCGAATCGTCTTTAGATTTGGGATGATGATGCCCAAGTGCATTGTAGCAGCGCGCCAAACCCGATTTACTTCCTATTTTTTGATAGATGTGCAATGCTTTTTCAAGGTATTCAATACTTATTTCTTTGTTCTGAAGGTTGGTGCGCAGCAAGCCAACGTTGTAGTAAAGTTTTGCAAGGCTATCTAAGTCTTCTGATGATTTTTCCGATTTTGCTTCCAAAAGTTCAATACCATTTAAATATTGTGGTTGGGCTTCATCATAGTTTCCCATTAAGTGGTAGTTGGTTCCGGTAAGCGAGTAAAAGGTGATTTGCAAATCTACTTCGCGCCCGTCAAACAGTTTTTTTGCATCGCTGCAAAGGGCTAGTGATTTCCTAAATTCACCTTCTGCCATGTAGCAGTAATTAGCTTGTTCAAAAAGAACTTTTGCCTTCAGTAAATTAGATGTGATACTTGGCAAAACTGTCAGCAGAGATTGTATATGCAGTTTCCAACGTTGGTTGTCATTCTTGCGCACTTTGTTGCATTCCGCCAATAAATAATACACCCGCTCAGTGAGTGCAAGTTGTTGGTAATTATCAGCAAGGGGGGCGGAGCCTGCTTTTAGCGTATCCATTTATTTTTGAGGGAACAAGAATGATTTGTCTGATATACGGTGAGTTTCCTCATAAAGTTGCCGCGAGAGGTTAAATAATTTGAGTTGATGATTTAATTGATGTACTTTCAATATTCAAAATTCCATCCAAATGAAAAATCTCTCTTCTCTCTTCTCTCTTCTCTCTTCTTTTTCTCTTTTTATCAACCAATGTAAATGCTCAGATTAAGGTGTTTTCAGCCGGTAAGGTTACCATTGGTGGAACCAGCTCTCCCTATGGCACTCAACATCAATTAATAGGTGATAAAGTTGCATTCAGTGCAACTTCATCAGCCATTACAAGTTCGCCAATAATCAGAGGTCAAAATAGTTACAGTTCTACTTTGCCAGGTTACACATGGTGGGGAGATGATGGAACAGGCATTGGTCATCCAAGTTGGGGAAATACTTCTTTCTTGCTAAATGGTTCAGAGGTTGGCAGAATAAATGATGCTGGTAAATTTTATATTGGTTCATACAATACATCCTATACTGCTTTACTAAATATTAATTCGGGAGCTAATGGATTGCAAACAATCAATACGGTACACATTGCAAACTCAGATTGGAATCCCTCTCAAATCAATTATGTCAATAGACCTCTAACAAAGGGAATAGTAGTTTCATATAATGGAGGAGATAAGTTCTATGTGCGTGGTGATGGTGTTGTGTGGGCTTACAGTTATCAAACGTGGAGTGACAGTACCTTAAAGGAAGATATTCGCCCTATACCTTCCGCTTTATCTTTGTTACAAGGTGTAAGAGGTGTTTCTTATCTTTTCAAACAAGAGAGCTTAAAACCTAATGCTCTACCATCTACTTATATTCCACCAAAGTCTAACAAACGTACTTATGGACTGATAGCTCAAGAGATAGAAACCATTCTTCCTGAGGCTGTTGAAACTGATGACAAAGGTTTAAAATCAGTGTCTTATAACAGTTTAATTCCTATTTTAATTGAATCAATTAAGGAATTAAAAGCAGAGGTGGATGTGCTAAAGAGTAGATTGAATGAATGTTGCCAAAGGAAATCAATTGATTAAT
>CAZKHZ010000007.1:0-29274 GCA_964552715.1 uncultured Chitinophagaceae bacterium
TTTTTCTTAAAAAAGAAAACCAAATTCATCCTGACATTATATTTTTGGACATCAACATGCCAAAAATGAACGGATGGGAATTTATGGAAGCCTATAAGGAATTAAGAGCAGACCAAAAAGCAAAAGTAGTTGTTATGATGCTTACGACATCAGAAAATCCAGAAGACAAGAAAAGAGCCGCACTATATCCTGAAATTATCGGCTTTAATAGCAAACCACTTACCGATGAAGGACTTGCCGCGATTATAGAGAAACACTTTTTAGATACTATAAATGAATCAAAATAGAGTGCAGGCAACTTTACCAAAGCAGACAAAATTGCACATACAGACCAATGGACTGAAAAAAGAAGGGCAGCCGCTAACAGCACCTTCAACAAATTGGTGGTTCAGTGTTTAAATAATCCCGATAGTTATCGGGAGTGGTGGCAGACAGTTTAGTGCTTCTTTGCCTAGCGGCAATCAGGGAATTCGCCACCTTCGAAAAGCCGCAAAACATAAGGCAGTCAGCGTAAAAGACGATACTAAAGCAAAAGCCCATCAGAAAATGTGATGGGCTTTTGCTTTTTGCTTATTCACTAATCTTCAACCACTTCTGTGTTTGTTCGCAATTGCGAAAGTCCTGTTCTATACGCACAAAGGTTTTGTCTTTATACAGTTGAATCCAACGCTCAAGTTCGCGTTGTGTTTTGGCGTTCTTTGCCGCGTTTTGAATCTTTGGATAATCCAATTTTAGGTTGGCTTTGTGGGGTTTAGTTTCGCTTTTTAAATACACAATGCGGTAACCATTTTTCTGCTCGGCAGTTTTTTCCATAGCGGCAAAGGGCAACACATCTGTGTATTCATCCACTTTTATTTTATCAATGGCAAAAATCAATGAGCCGTCAATTTCGCTTTTCTCAAAATATGAACTGCCGCTTTTGTTGTTCGTCATCAAACCGCCCACCGCCTTAGAGGTTTCGTCCATCGAAAACTTTCCAACGGCTTCTTTAAACGTAATAGAATCTACATCTAATTGATGCTTGATGCTGTCCATCGTTTGTTTGCAATCAAGGTAATCTTGCTGCACCAATTTCGCCTTTACCAATATGTGGCGCACCTTCAATCGCTCGCCTCTTTTTTCATCCACAATAATTACGTGAAAGCCAAAAGGTGTTTCCACAATTTCGCTCAGCTCGCCCTCTTTTAGTCTATAAGCCACAGCTTCAAACTCGGGCACCAGCTCGCCACGCTCTATCATGCCTAAGTTGCCGCCATCCACGCTGCTGCCTGGGTCTTCGGAATACAAAATTGCCTGCAACGAAAAGTCGGAACCACCCACAATGTCGGCTCTGACTTTTATCAGTTTATCCATCGCAATTGTCTTCTGCGTTTCGTTTACCACCGGAAAGCGCACTATCTGCAACATCTCTAACTCGGAGTTGAAATAGGGAATACTGTCTTTAGGAATGTTGTTGAAATATTCTTTCACCTCTGCCGGAGAAACTTTCAAATTGCCCAAAGCCTTGCCGCGCATTTTTTCTGAAACCATTTGCGACTCAATGTCGGTTCTGAAATCATCCTTTAGCTCGTTGGTAGATTTGCCGTAATACTCTTCCAGCTTTTCTTTTGAACCAAAAACAGAATTGAAGTAGCGGATACGTCTTTCTAGCTCGGCTTCCACCTCATCGGGGCTGGCAACTACACTATCAATTTTTGCTTGTGCCAAAAACAATTTCTCAAGCATCAGGCGTTCAAAAATTTCGCATTTAAAATTCTCGGGTAGGGGTTCTGCTTCGCTTTGCGCCTTAGCCTGCACATACTGCATTTCGATATCGGAAAGTAGAATCGGGTTGTCGCCCACTACCGCCACTACTTTGTCGGCAATGATTTGGGCATTTAACGCAAAAGCGAAAAAAGAAAAAAGAAAAACGAGTACAAATGAACGCAAGCAAGATATTGAGAACTGCTTACTGCCCACTGCCCACTGCATTCCGCCTACTATTAAATAATTTTTCATGGTGCTATTACGAGGGGCTTTTTTGATTTTGGTAGAATGAAAATATTAAAACCTACACGGAAGGGTATGTTAGTTCGCTTAACGTCCTTTTGCTGATTGTAATTGAAGCCCAAAGATGTTTCAAGTGAAATACTTTTATTGATAAAATATGCGAAGCCCACTAAGGCGCCTGCATAAAAGCCATCGCGGTTAGTGGTTTTGCCATTGTTAATAAAGGTGGAAGTTGCGTAGCCGCCACTTATTTGTGCAAAGCCTTTGTGTTGAGGTTTTTTCTTTTTGCCAAAATAATAGCGCACCGATGGACCCACCTCCGAAAGAAAAGTAGTGAGTTTTTCTCTGCGGTAAACATTCATAGAGAAGGTGAGCGAGCCACCAACTGCCAAATTGTTGATTACAAAATATTGCAGACCTGGTGCAATGCTAAGGTTGAAATAACTGTTGGTGTAATTAGTTGCAGCCACAAATGTAGAAGCCATGTCAATGGATGCACCCGACATGATATTGCCCTTTTCGGTTTGCGCAAAAGCCAATGTGTTTATCAAAAGCAAAACGGCAAACAAGGCTATTTTAAATCTCAAATCACTTAACATAAACCTCTGCATTTTTTGAACTCACGCCATCTTTAAAAACACGCTCGTAGGTTTGGTCTATCAATTTCATCTTTCGTTTTTCAATCAAAATTTTAGAAATATCGGTGCGCGCCAATTCTATTGGCATGGGTTCGCCTTTGCGTTTTGTTGCCGATACTTTAATAAAAAGCGTAGTGCCATCATCGCGCTTAAATTCTTTGAACTTATTGTTTTGCAAAACACCAGTAACCTCATTGTCGCTGAAAGTAAAAACCGATTGCAAATTTTCGGTGCCATACCAAAGCGGATTTGCATAAGCATAAGTTCCAGCATTTGCTTTTGAATAACCTTCAATGCGCTGCTCATCCTCTTCGCTTTTGCTGCTGCTTAATATCAGTTTTTTGATATCCTTAAAATCGGGAGATTCTTCTTTTAATCGAATGTATTGTACCAAGTGAACATCGTTTTGCAACGGAATGTTCTTGCTAAAATCTTGGTAATACTTTTCAATTTCTGCGGTGCGGATAGTTGTGTCTAACTTATCTGCAATCAAAGCTTTTTCATATTCATATAACGTAAGCTGCTGGCGATAGTCTTCAATTTTTTTCATGATGCTTGGGTCGTCACTTGGAATGTTTTCATTCGCTTTTTGCAACAACATTTGCTGTCTGACCCACTTTTCAGCAAAGGCTTTCAACACCCTAACGCTGTCATCTTCGTGAAGTCCTTTTGTCAATCCCTCAACATCGCTTGGATATAGGTAAACTTGGTTGGCTCGTGCTAATGGTAGTTCGTCTTCACCAATAAACTTCTTCTTAAAATAGTTACAGGAAGTAAGAGAAAATGAAACAAGTAAAATACAAGATGTGAGACCTGATATGGGACACTTGAAAAAAGAACTTTGCTTTCTAATTTCACCAACAATTTTTCTCCCAAGTGAGAAAAATTGTTGGTTTTTTTTTACAAAGTTCAGATGCGTCATATAAAAAACAAAATCTATTGGCCTACTTTTTCACCAATGCCTTCAACACATTTTCATTCACCACAATAGGATACTTTTTGCGCAATTCAGCAATCCAAGTTTTTTCTAAATATTCCTGATAGTCGCTTACTACATATCCTTTCGCTTCTTTCAAACTTTTAGGTTCAGGGGCTACCAAACTTCTTACTACAATAAAACGGTAGCTGCTATCGTCTAAAAGCTTCACTGGCGTTATACCAACCTTCCATTCTATTTCATCTACCACATTGTATTGACCTTTTTCATACTTACCTTCGATGGTAGAAATTTTAGTTGCTGCGCCTTCTTTGTTCAATTTGGTTTTGATGATAGTTGCATCTTTTTTCTTGGTAGCTAATTTGTAGGCTGCATCGGCAAGTTTTTTGTCGGTAGTGTTGTAAATCACTACATCTGCGCGATTGCCCCACATGTATTTGCCTTTATTTTGGTCGTGGAACGCTTGCAAGCCAACAGTGTCTTTCACAGCTTTGCTCCACACCATTCTGTCGGTTAACTCAAACAACAAAATACCATCGCGGTACTCTTTCATCAATGCTTTGAAATCAGGTTTTTTACTTTCCAATTGCCCTTCTTCAAAATCTAAAACAACTTGCGAAACGAAATTGTCATAATACTCATTCAACAATTGTTCTTTGTTTTTATCACTTCTGCGTTTTGCATTTTTAGCTACGAAAGATTCAAAATCACTTTGTGTAAATACTTTGCCGCCTATCTCGAACAAAGATTTTTTAGACTTTGACAACTCTTCAGAATTCCATTTGCCTTGCATTAACGTAGAATCTACTTTTTTGAAAAACTCAATTTTTGCATCTGCAAATTCTTTGAAGTTATTTTCCTTTTTAATTCTATCAATCAAAATAGTTTTTGCCACTTGGCTGCGACTGTCGCGCTCAACTTTGCGTTTCAAATCTGCTTTCACATCGTTGAAAGCAGGAATCGCTTTTTTCTCTAATCGTTTGATGATGTGCCAGCCATAAGCTGTTTTTACGGGCTTAGTGATGTCCCCATCTTTTTCAATAACAAAGGCAGCATCTTCAAATTCAGGAACCATTCTGCCAGTGCCAAACCAAGCCAACTCCCCTTTTTTGCTGCGTGTAGTTTTGTCTTCCGAAAAAGTCAATACCGCATCATCAAACGAAATGCCCCCCGAAGCGATAGCAGCATAAATAGAGTCAATGCGAACCTGAACTTTTTTGCGTTGTTCATCGGTAGCGTCTTGCGGGAATTTCAATAACAAATGCGCAGTGCGAATTTCACCCTGTGCTGGACGATTTTGTACCACCTTAATAACGTGATAGCCAAACTGTGTGCGCACAGGAAAGCTAAGTTCACCCGCCTTCATATTAAAAGCAGCGGTTTCAAAAGGATACACTGTTTGAAAAACCGAAAACCAACCTATTTCACCATTGTTATCTTTTGCGCTTGGGTCATCGCTGAATTCACGCGCCAATTTACCAAAGTCTTCGTTTTTAGTTAAACGTGTTCTAAGGTTTAAAGCCTTTTTATAAGCTGCAAGAGAATCTTGTGGATTTGCATTTTCATCACATTTAATAAGAATGTGACTCACGTTTACTTCTTTAAGTGAACGCTCGTAGGCTTCTTGCAAAAGCTTATCAGAAATTTCTTTATCGGTCAAAAATGACTTAGCTAATTGTTTGCGGTAGCCATCCAATTCATTCATCAAACCGCTGATGGTGTCTAATTTTTGAGCTTCTGCTTCTTTAACTTTCAATCGAAAATTTTCATAAAGCGAAAGGTAATCACGCAAGCTCTTTTCGCTGTAATCGGCTTGATTGTTGATGTTGTTTTTGGTGTAAACATATTCGAAGTCTGCAACAGAAACGGGATCTCCGCTTACTGTAAAAAGGTTAGCGTTTTTGTCTGCCTGTGCAAACACACCCGAGAAAAACAGCACTGTTGCTGCCACGAAAAATTGCTTCATATTGAATCTAATGTTTTGTTTTTGAGGACTGCAAATGTGCATATACCACGGTTTGCAAGCGCGCGAAGTTAGTTTTTTTTAACAGCGGAAGAAGTTAAGTTGAAGTGAATCAATCATCAGGGTGTAACCCCTTCACAAAGCGCACTTGGTAAAAGGAGCTAGCTTACACATTATTGCCCGCAATAATTTCCGCATTGTCTTAATGAATAAAGCATTTCCCTTTCTGCTCAATCCTGTTACTTTTGTAATCCATTTTTGAAATAAAAAAATAAACATGGCATTTGATATTGAAATGATTGAGAAGGTTTATTCAAACTTCTCTTCAAGAATTGAAGCGGCACGTAAATTGTTGAATCGTCCATTGACTTTAACTGAAAAAATATTGTACGCGCATTTGCACGAATCGCAATCTTTGGAAGACTTCCAACGCGGTGGTTCTTATGTTGATTTTGCACCGGACAGAGTAGCCATGCAAGATGCAACAGCACAAATGGCTTTGCTGCAATTTATGCAAGCTGAACGTCCAACGGTTGCTGTACCTTCAACTGTTCATTGTGATCACCTGATACAAGCTAAAGTAGGGGCTGACATTGATTTAAGTACCGCTAAAGATCAAAACAAAGAAGTATATGATTTTTTAGCTTCTGTATCTGATAAATATGGAATCGGTTTTTGGAAACCAGGAGCTGGTATTATCCATCAGGTGGTGTTAGAAAATTATGCTTTCCCGGGTGGAATGATGATAGGTACAGATTCTCATACTCCAAATGCTGGTGGTTTAGGCATGATTGCTATTGGAGTTGGTGGCGCTGATGCCTGCGATGTAATGGCTGGTTTAGCCTGGGAATTAAAATTTCCGAAGCTGATTGGTGTAAAATTAACCGGAAAAATTTCTGGTTGGACATCAGCAAAAGATGTGATTTTAAAAGTAGCTGGTATTTTAACCGTTAAAGGCGGTACAGGCTCTATTGTTGAATATTTTGGAGAAGGTGCCCGTTCTTTATCAGCAACTGGTAAAGGTACAATATGTAATATGGGTGCCGAAATTGGTGCTACTACATCAATTTTTGGTTACGATGAAAAATCGGAAATTTATTTAAGAGGTACAAAAAGAGGAGATATTGCTGATTTAGCAGATCAAATTAAAGAACATTTAACTGGTGATGAGGAGGTTTATGCAAATCCCGAAAACTATTTTGATCAGGTTATCGAAATTAACTTATCAGAATTAGAACCACATATTAACGGACCTTTTACCCCGGATTTGGCCTGGCCAATTTCTAAATTTGCTGCTGCAGTTAAAGAAAACGGATGGCCTGCTAAAATAGAGGTAGGTTTAATAGGTTCCTGCACCAACTCTTCTTATGAAGATATTTCAAGAGCTGCTTCTTTAGCACAGCAAGCGATTGATAAAAATTTGATTGCTAAATCAGAATTTACCATTACGCCAGGATCAGAACAGGTTCGTTACACTGTTGAGCGTGATGGATTTTTAGCCACTTTTGGTAAAATGGGCGGTGTGGTTTTAGCCAACGCTTGTGGTCCATGTATTGGCCAATGGGATCGTCATGGTGCAGAGAAGCAAGAGAAAAATTCCATCATCACTTCTTTTAACAGAAACTTTTCAAAAAGAGCGGATGGAAACCCAAATACCCACTCATTTGTAGCTTCGCCAGAAATAGTAACAGCTATGGCTATATCTGGAGATTTAACTTTTAACCCTTTGGTGGATACTTTAACCAATTCTAAAGGGGAACAAGTAAAATTAGAAGAACCAACAGGATGGGAAATGCCTGTAAATGGTTATGATGTTAAAGATGCGGGTTATCAGTCACCAGCAGAAGATGGCAGTAAAGTAAGTGTAATTGTTGATCCCAAATCAGCTCGGTTACAATTGCTAGAGCCATTTAAAGCCTGGGAAGGCACTGACTTAAAAGGTTTAAAATTATTGATTAAAGCAAAAGGTAAATGTACTACTGATCATATTTCTATGGCGGGTCCATGGTTGAAATTCCGTGGGCATTTGGATAATATTTCCAATAACATGTTGATTGGTGCGGTAAATTACTTTAACGAAAAAACCGACAGCGTTAAGAATCAATTGACAGGAGAATATCTATCGGTGCCTAAAGTTCAGCGCGACTACAAAGCAAAAGGCGTTGGCTCAATTGTAGTGGGCGATGAAAACTATGGTGAAGGCTCTTCTAGAGAACATGCCGCAATGGAACCACGCTTCTTAGGTGTTCGTGCTGTGTTGGTGAAATCATTTGCACGTATTCACGAAACCAATTTGAAAAAGCAAGGCATGTTGGGTCTTACTTTTGTAAATAAAGATGACTACAACAAAATTCAGGAAGACGATAGCATTGATATATTGGGCTTAACTTCTTTTGCTCCGGGCAAAACCTTAACCATTCAATTGACACATAAAGATGGTTCAACTGAAAGTTTTGCAGTGGCGCACACTTACAATGCACAACAAATCGAATGGTTTAAAGCAGGTGCTGCCTTGAACATCATTAGGGCTGGTGTGGCTGCGTAAATTTTTGATGAATAAGCATGATAAGCCCGAGTGCAATTATAGAGATTTCCAAAACTAGGCTCGAAGAATCAAAAATTCTTTTTGCAAATGGGTATTATGAAGGCTCTTTTTATTTGGCTGGTTACTCTGTTGAACTCGCTCTAAAAGCCAAGGTTTGTAGGGTTCTTGATATACCAAATTTATATGATGAAACTTTTTTAAGACAGGATTCTAACAAAGATTTACTAAGGTCGCACCTTACTCATAAATTAAATAGTTTAATTTTACTCTCAGGTTTAAGAACCAAATTTGACTTGGCTAAATCAAACAATGAACGGCTTTTAAGTAACTGGAGTTTTTTAGCTGAATATTGGAGTGAAAAATGTAGATATAATTGTTGTGGAACTGTAACCAAAGAAAACTGTGAGCGTTTAATAACTTCAATTGAGGATACTCAAAATGGCATTCTAACATGGATATTAGTAAATTAAAATTAGAAATTAATAGGTATCTGGATGCAATGAAAAAAGAAGGTTACAACTTTCAGTTTGTTGCTTTAATTCCTGCATATCCTGGTATTACGGATACATCATACATTCTCCAAGTTAAGGCAAGTTGGATTACCAATTGTTTTATTGCTTTTGATTATATGACGCCCAAATTGTTTGAAATTCTTAATCAACCAACAAGAGCAATGATTAATCGTATTGATATTTACAATGAAGATGGAGAGTTGTTTTGTCAAACAGAAGACTTGATATTGATTAATGATATTAACTACAAACCTTCTCTACACAGAGTTGAGATATAAAATTTTAGTATTCCATTGTTTAGTAAAAGGATGAAGCAATGCGCTTCATCCTTTTTTGTTTTCGGTTTCTGACTTTCTTCGCAATTCTAAATGCCTGAAAAAACCAAACGCGCACAGATTTATATGCACCTGTCCATTTTACTATGGGGATTCACAGGTGTATTAGGGAAGGGAATAACACTCTCAGAAGGATTATTGGTTTGGTGGCGAATGCTGTTAGTTACCATTTCGCTTGGCTTACAAATGCTACTAACAGGCAAATCTTTTCGTGTACCTATAAAGCTGTTTTGGGTAATGACGGGCATTGGGATATTGCTAATGATACATTGGTTGTTTTTCTATGGTGCAATTAAATACTCAAATGTTTCTATCACATTAAGTTGCTTCTCTACTACATCGCTTTTTACAGCATTGTTAGAACCCGCTATCACTAAGAAAAAATTTAGCGTTTCAGAAATTGCTTTTAGCCTATTAGGAATAGCAGGTATTGGCTTTATTTTCTTTGATGGTTTGGAATATGCACTTGGAATTTTTCTCGCTTTGATGGCAGCATTTGTTGGTTCATTCTTCAATATCTTTAATAAAAATGTGGTGAATGAGTTATCGCCCGATGTGGTGAGCTTTTATGAAATGCTTACAGGTTTTATTGCACTTACTATTGCAATGCCTTTGTACATTTTTATTTTCAAAACTGAGCAGTTACTTCCTTCGTCAAATGACTGGGGCTTGTTGGTTTTTCTTGCTTTAATCTGCACACACATAACGCTCATTCTTTCACTTGCTGCATTAAAACATTTAAGTGCCTTTACACTAAATCTTGCCATCAATTTAGAGCCTGTTTATGGCATTGCATTAGCGTTTCTTTTCTTTGGAGAAAACAAACTATTGAAGCCTGGCTTTTACATCGGCACTGGAATAATTTTGTTGAGTGTAATTGCCCATGCTGTTTGGCAAAAGAAATTCGAGTCAAAACAACCAATAAAATAACTAAGCCATTTATTATTCAAACTTCTAAAATCTATACACACAAATAGGAAAGCAGTTTGCGATAGGTATATTTGTAAATATGGGTTGGCTTACTTCATTATTTAGTGCAAAAGAAAAACTTCCTCCGCTCGAAAATTATAGTGCATTGATGGTTGATTTTCACTCGCACTTAATTCCCGCAATTGATGACGGAGTAAAGACTTTAGACGAGGCGATTGAAGTAGTTAAATCGTTGATTGCACTTGGTTTTACAAAAATTATTACAACCCCTCATGTGATGACAGATGGCTATAACAACACCAACGAAATTCTGCTTGCAGGAAGAGACGAAGTGAGAAGAGCGCTGGAGAAGGCAGGCATAGAAATTCCATTTGAAGTATCGGCAGAGTACTATATTGATGAAACACTGTTACCCAAAGTAAAGAGCAAAAGCTTGTTGACATTGAAAGATAATTATGTATTAGTTGAGCTTTCATATATGGCAGCACCTATGAGTTTAACCACTTATATTTTTGAGCTAAAAGCTGCGGGATACAAAGTGATTCTGGCACACCCTGAACGCTATCCTTTTTATTACAGGAAAAGTGTTGAGGCTTACGAAGAAGTGCGTGAACTGGGAATTTACTTCCAAATGAATTTAGGTTCGTTGGCAGGTGTGTATGGCAAAGGCGCACAACAGGCGGCAGAAATGTTGATTGATGCCAACATGATAGATTTTGTAGCAACAGATATTCACAATATGAAGTTGATTCCAAATTTCAAGAATGCGCTTGAATTGCCTTACGTTCGCAAAATTCTTGAATACGAATATTTACTGAATCGCCAATTAATTTAATATGCCATTTATTGAAACCGGCTTGCCCGATTTAAAAGTTTTTGAACCCAGAGTCTTTGCCGATGACCGAGGTTACTTTTTTGAGTCATTTAATCAAAATACGTTTAGCGAAGCAGGAATAAGCAGTGCATTTGTTCAGGATAATGAATCTAAGTCAAATAAAGGTGTAGTTCGCGGTTTGCACTATCAGCATGAACCTTTTGCCCAAGCAAAATTGGTGCGCGTAGTGAAAGGCAAAGTGCTGGATGTAGTATTAGATATTCGCAAAGGCTCGCCAACTTTTGGTAAGGTTTACGCTATTGAATTGACAGAAGAAAACAGACTACAACTCTATATTCCAAGAGGATTTGCACACGGTTTTTCGGTGCTGGAAGACGAAACTATTTTTCAATACAAATGCGATAACTTTTATTCTAAAGAAAGTGAGGGTGGCATCAACTATAAAGATCCGTCATTAAAAATTGATTGGAAAATAAGCGAAGCAGAAGCTCTTGTTTCAGATAAAGACAAAGTATTGCCACTTTTTAAAGATTGCTTAAATCATTTTACTTTCTGATGAATATATTAGTAACAGGATCAAATGGACAGCTAGGCAGCGAAATTCGGTCGCTTGCAGGTGCTTTTTCCATGTTTAATTTTTTGTTTACAGATTATACCGAATTGGATATTACTGACGAGGCTGCTATTCAGAAATTTTTCTCCGAAAACGAGATTAATGTTTGCATAAACTGTGCTGCATACACGGCAGTGGACAAAGCAGAAACCGAAAAAGAATTGGCTTTTTTAGTGAATGCGAAAGCTGTTGAGTATTTAGCAAAAGCATGTAATAGCAATGGTTCTAAGCTAATTCACATCTCAACAGATTTTATTTTTGATGGTATTCTTTCAAGACCAGTTCTGGAAAAAGACACCCCAAATCCTTTGAGTGTTTATGGCTCAACAAAATTGGCTGGAGAAGAGTTTGCCTTGCAATTTTCACCAGATGCAATTGTGCTTAGAACATCATGGGTGTATTCTTCATTCGGAAATAATTTTGTGAAAACAATTTTGCGTTTGTGTAAAGAGAAACCCTCCTTAAATATCATTTACGACCAAGTTGGCACACCAACTTATGCACGAGATTTAGCGCAAGCAATTCTTCAAATAACTGCTGACAAAAATAGTTTATCTCAAAAAGGAGTTTTCAATTTCTCAAATGAAGGTGTTTGTAGTTGGTACGATTTTGCAATTGCTATTCGCAATTTAGCATCGCTTGATACGCCAATATTTCCTATTGAATCAAATCAATATCCAACACCTGCCATACGACCAAAATATAGCGTTTTGAACAAACAAAAATTTAAAACAACTTTCAATCAAAGCATCCCATATTGGCAAGATAGCTTGAAAGCATGTTTTGAAAAATTAGGATAATCAAAATTCATCTTGCGGAATTTTAGGAAGTTATAAATGTTGATGATGTTCTTTCTAGCAATTAGAAAAAATAAACGAGCGTTGTGGTTGTTAAATTTTAGCCCCAAAACTGATTAGCAACACACAATTTTAATATCAAAAATTACTGCGCTTTTTTCCTTTTCAGAAAAAAATAACTTGAATTGTTGTTTGAGGAAGGTGCGGTAAATTGAATCGGCTCCCAATTATTTTCACTTATCCATTTTAACGCAGGAGCAGTGTTATCATAATCGCGCGACCACTTTCCATATTGTGCTGATGAGGTTTCAGCTACGACTTCAATTTTATCATCCGTGCTCAATTCAATTTTGTATCGCTCACCCGAAATCAAATAATAGCGCAACACAGCATATTCATACTTTTCCTGGGCGCATATAGTCAACGTAGCTATTGAAAAGAATGTAGTTACAAGAATTGATTTAATCATTATGAAGTAATTTTCTCTTCGCAAAAGAAACAAAAGAACGGTTTGTTGGAAGGCTTATTGTTATTTGATTCCGCTCAACCCAATACATTAGCACTCAAAATCACCAATTGAATTTTAATCTTGCATTCGTAAATCATATTCGTTCTATTTACACAGTCTTAAAACAAAACAATAATGGCAGAAGCAATCACATTAGGAAGAATGACCGACACAATGGAGGAAGGCTTCATTGCGGATATTACAATTAAGGTAGGCGATAAAGTAAAGGTAGGCGATAGCATTGCCGAAGTAGAAACTGATAAAGCTACATTACCTTTAGAGTCATACTATGCAGGTGTGATTTTGCACGTTGCTGCAAAAAAAGGCGACTCGCTAAAAATTGGCGATTTGATTGCCATTGTAGGAAAAGAAGGTGAGTCGTTTGAATCTCTTTTAGCAGGAAAGAAAGAAGAAACAGTTAAAGAAGAAAAACCTGTTGTTGTTGAAGCTAAAGTAACAGCAGAAGTTGCAGAAAAAGTTGAAGCGGTTGCACCAGTTGAAACTTCAAACCAAAGTGAAGGTGCTGATGCAAGAGTGAAAGCAAGCCCCCTTGCAAAAAAAATAGCTGCCGAAAAAGGTATTGATATCAATAGTGTAAAAGGAAGTGGTGAAGAGGGTAGGATTGTAAAACGCGATGTAGAAAATGCTAAAACGGGTGCTGTTACCAAACCTACATTTGTTGGTAAAGAATCTTCGCATGAAGTGCGGGTGTCGCCAATGCGTAAAACAATTGCTAAGCGATTGAGTGAAAGTTTTTTCACCGCACCGCATTTCTATCTCACTATTGATGTGGCGATGGATAAAGCTGTGGCTTTGCGCACAGAG
This sequence comes from uncultured Chitinophagaceae bacterium, assembly GCA_964552715.1. Lineage (GTDB taxonomy): Bacteria > Bacteroidota > Bacteroidia > Chitinophagales > LD1 > UBA7692. The sequence goes on from CAZKHZ010000007.1 coordinate 13,428, forward strand.
TTAAATAACATTGCTGAAGTAAAAGTAAGTTTCAACGATTTTGTAATAAAGGCTGTGGCGCAATCTTTGCGCGAGCATCCGAATGTAAACACTGCTTGGCTTGGCGATTATATTCGTTCAAATGAGCATGTGCATATTGGCATGGCGGTTGCTGTGGAAGATGGCTTAGTTGTTCCGGTTATTCGTTTTGCCGATGGCAAAACTTTACAAGAAATTGGCGATGAAGCGCGCGCGCTGGCTCAAAAAGCCACCGCTAAAAAACTCCTGCCAGAAGATATGCAGGGTAGCACTTTCACTATTTCTAATTTAGGCATGTTTGGCATTGAAGAATTTACTGCCATCATCAATTCTCCTGATGCTTGCATACTTGCTGTTGGTGCCATTCGCGATGAAGTAGGTGTGGTAAATGGTAATATTCAAGCAGTGAAAAAAATGAAAGTAACACTCGGCTGCGACCATCGTGTAGTAGATGGTGCAACGGGGGCAAAATTCTTACAAAGCTTTAGAAAATATCTTGAGGAGCCGTTAAGACTTATGCTTTAAAGCAACTAAGTAGTTTCGGTTCTTTTTCTTCCATAACTTTCGCCATGTTGCGAAAGGTCTAAGCCCATGTCTTCCTCTTCTTCGCTTACACGCAAGCGCGAAATTTTATTGGTGAGTAAAAGCAATAAATAAGAACCTACAAAAGCATAAGCCGAAACAATTACCAAGCCGATGATATGCATCACAAATGTTTTTGTTTCGCCATACACTAAGCCCACATCTTTGGCAAATACACCTGTCAAAATCATGCCGCAAATTCCGCCAACACCGTGGCATGGGAACACATCTAAAGTGTCATCCAAATTCGATTTGTTTTTGGTAGAAACCGCCATGTTAGAAATGATAGCTGATATAAAACCAATGAATAAAGCCTGCGGAATATTTACAAAACCCGCAGCAGGTGTAATGGCAACCAAGCCAACTACCGCGCCAATACACGTGCCCATTGCAGAAACTTTTTTCCCTCTTATAGCATCAAATCCAACCCAAGCCATCATTGCCGAAGCTGATGCAACAACTGTAGTTACAAACGCCAGCACAGCAGTTTGATTTGCACCTAAAGCAGAACCAGCATTAAAACCAAACCAACCAAACCACAACATACCTGTACCTAATAAAATATATGGAATATTTGCTGGCTCGGTGTGAGCGTTGCTTCCAAACGACCTGCGCTGCCCAAGCACCAAAGCACCTGCCAATGCAGCATAACCTGCACTCATGTGTACTACTGTGCCACCTGCAAAATCAAGCACGCCCCACTTGCGCAAAAAGCCCTCGGGATGCCAAGTCCAATGTGCTAAAGGCGCGTATATAAATATTGAAAACAAGCAGATAAAAAGTAAGTAGCCGCTAAACTTTACACGCTCTGCAAAACTGCCTGTTATCAATGCTGGAGTGATGATGGCGAACTTCATTTGAAATGCAGCAAACAACAACAATGGTATTGTTGGAGAAAGCGTTTTGTGCACATTCAAACCAACGCCCTTAAACATCATAAAGTCGAAAGGATTGCCGATAATTCCATAAAAACTGGTGCCGAATGAAAGACTGAAAACTACACCAACATACAACACCGTAATCACCCCAAGAGCAATAAAGCTTTGCAACATAGTAGAGATGATATTTTTGCGGCTCACCATGCCGCCATAAAAAAAAGATAAGCCGGGTGTCATCAACAAAACCAAACCCGAAGCTGACAGCATCCAAGCTAAATCAGCAGTATCAATTCCATCTGGCACAACCACTTCGTCAGGATATTGAATAAACAATCCCGCACAACAAACGATGGATAGAAAGGCAAATGGTATTGCAAATTTTGACTTCACTGAATAAAATTTGATGAAAACGTTCTTTGAAAGGCAGCAAAACTAATTTTTAAGGCGAAAAAATTTGACATATATTATTTCATAATGCAAAAATGTATTTAACTGAAAAACTACTTTAAATCTCGTTTTTAAAATCAAAAATCTTAAGTCAACAAAGTATCTATTTTCACCGCAAAGTAAATTGCATATATGTCTATTGTTCGTCCCTTTAAAGCACTGCGTCCTTCTCCAGAATTGGTTTTTAAAGTGTCCGCACTTCCTTATGATGTTATGAACGCTGCTGAAGCTAAACAGATGGCGGCAGGAAACCCATATTCATTTTTACACATCAGTCATGCAGAAATGGATTTGCCTGAAAACACAAATTTGTATGATGAAAGTGTATATGCAAAAGCTGCGGAAAATTTCAATAAACTTATTGCTGAAAATGTATTGCAAAAAGAAACTACAGATTGCTTTTACATCTATTCATTAACCATGAATGGACGAACTCAAACTGGCTTGGTTGCTTGTTGTTCAATTGAAGATTACTTTAACGACATCATAAAAAAACATGAGTTCACCCGCCCAGAAAAGGAGGAAGACCGCATTCGCCACATGAGTGCGCTACAAGCACATACCGGTCCAATTTTTTTGGCTTATCGGGATAATGTTTCAGTGAATAAAATAATAGAGCAATTTCAAAGCGAAGTGCCGATTTTTAGTTTTGTAGCAGAAGACGGCATAAAGCATGAAGGCTGGAAAATTGAACAACCCACGGCAATCAAAACCATCGTACAGCTTTTTGAAAATCAGATTCGATATACCTACATTGCTGATGGACATCATCGTGCAGCCTCTGCTGCAAAAACAAGTGCAAGATTGAAAGAGGCAAATCCAAACCACACAGGTTATGAGGACTATAATTATTTTCTATCTGTGCTTTTTCCTGCATCACAGCTTGCCATTTTAGATTACAATAGGGTAGTAAAAGACTTAAACGGACTGAGTGAAGCGGAATTTTTAAACAAAGTAGCGCAGTGCTTTTCAATTCAAAAGGGCAACTACAATACTGAAAATATTAAGCCAATAGCGTTGCACCAATTTGCGATGTATTTGGGCGGCAAATGGTATCGCTTAGAGGCGAAACCAGAAATTATTTCCAATGACCCGATTGGCATATTAGATGTTACAATTTTGCAGAATTACTTATTGCAGCCTGTACTTGGCATCGAAGACCCGCGTACAGATAAACGCATAGATTTTATTGGTGGAATAAGAGGCTTGAAAGAATTAGAAAAGCGCGTAAACTCTGGCGAAATGAAAGTTGCTTTTGCTTTGTATCCTGTATCTTTAGAACAGTTGATGGCAATTGCTGATACGGGAAATGTGATGCCTCCAAAAAGCACTTGGTTTGAACCAAAGTTGAGAGATGGATTATTTAGTCATCAGTTTTAATCTAGCATCTCAAAGTCCTTCCAAATCGTTCTTTACGTAGGTATGATTACGGGTATGATAATAGGTATCTGACTTTCGTTTCAACTGCATACTGTTATTGCCAAATAATCTTGAAAGCATAGCAATGGGAAAGAGGAATCCGAAAAAGATAATGGAGAGGATTACTTTGTTCATTACCCAACCCATTCCTTCGGCAAGTTTCATCCATGCCCAATGAATTTTTGCAGCAATCGAATCAAAAAACATACCGATAAAACTCAGCCCCACAGCGGCATAGAGCAATTGAATTGGATGTGCCTTTGCAACCAAATATATCACCACTAATGCCGTACACAGGGTGAGGATTGTTTCCTTTTCCTTCGCTTTGTTACTTTCCATCATCATGTTTTACAAATCAAATTTTATGCCTTGTGCTAAAGGTAATTGCTTGCCAAAGTTAATGGTGTTGGTCTGTCTGCGCATATAGTTTTTCCATGCATCACTACCGCTTTCGCGCCCACCACCTGTTTCTTTTTCGCCACCAAAAGCACCGCCAATTTCAGCACCACTAGTGCCGATGTTTACGTTTGCAATGCCACAATCGCTGCCCGCTGCCGAAAGAAAATACTCTGCCTCGCGCAAGTTCAAAGTCATAACGGACGATGAAAGCCCTTGTAACACGCCATTGTTGATAGCAACCGCTTCTTCAATTGTATCGTAAGGCATGATGTAAAGTATAGGCGCGAAAGTTTCTTGCTGCACAATTTTCATATTCGGCTTTGCTTCAATAATGCAAGGTTTCACATAACAGCCGCTTTCAAAATCTTTTCCTTTCAAAACGCCCCCTTCAACAAGAATCTTACCGCCTTCTTTTACTGCTTGTGCAATTGCTTTTTCATATTGCTTCACAGCTAATTTATCTATCAACGGACCTACATGATTTTTTTCATCCAATGGATTGCCAATGCGCAATTGCGTGAATGCTTTTTTCAATCGTTGTTTTAAATCATTGTATTTCGATTGATGAATAATCAACCTGCGCGTGGTGGTGCAGCGTTGCCCGGCAGTACCCACTGCACCAAACACAATTGCCGGAATGGCAATATTTAAGTCGGCAAATTCACTTATAATAATGGAGTTGTTGCCACCTAATTCCAACAAACTTTTACCCAAGCGTGCAGCTATTTGTTGCGCCACAACTTTGCCCATGCGCGTGGAACCTGTTGCACTTACCAATGCTACTCGGGTGTCTTTAGCCATTAATTCACCGATGCTTGCATCGCCAATCAGCAAGCCGCTTAAACCCTCTGGTAAATTATTTTCTTTGAAAACCTGAACCGCAATTTTTTGACAAGCAATGCCGCACAAGGGCGTTTTTTCGCTTGGCTTCCACACACACACATCTCCGCAAACCCAAGCCAACATGCTATTCCAACTCCACACCGCCACCGGAAAATTAAACGAACTAATAATGCCAACTATACCAATTGGATGCCATTGCTCATACATTCTGTGCGCAGGTCTTTCACTGTGCATAGTTAAGCCGTGCAACTGGCGTGAAAGCCCAACTGCAAAATCGCAGATGTCAATCATCTCTTGCACTTCGCCCAAACCTTCCTGCAAACTCTTACCCATTTCGTAACTAACCAAGGTGCCAAGTGCATGCTTTTTTTCGCGCAAGGCATTACCAATTTGCCGCACTATGTCACCGCGCTTTGGTGCAGGAATTTCGCGCCATGCTAAGAATGCTTTTTGTGCGCTTTTAATCACCGCATCATAATCTTTTGCAGTTGCAGAAAATACCGTTGCTATTTTTTTTCCATCCACGGGCGAATAAGAATCAATCGTATTTCCCTTTGTTTTTATCCAAGCATTTCCGGTGGAGACGCCAAGGTTTGTTGCGTCAATACCTAATTCTGTAAGTATATTTTGAATCATGTTGTGTAATTGATTGTGACAAAGGAATGATTTTCTAAATACTTTGCTTCGCAAACACATTCGCATTTATTTTTATCTTGCGGCTATGGCAAAACGCGCGGTAAAAATTTGTGTAATCTCTGATGTCCACCTGGGCTTTGTAGGTTGCCGCGCAAAAGAATTGCTGCGTTATCTTAAAAGTATTGACCCCGAAATTTTGATTCTGAATGGTGACTTTATTGACATCTGGCAGTTTCGTTCATATTATTTTCCCACCTCGCATTCAAAAGTTTTGCAACGCATTTTTAAGTATGTAAGTAGTGGCAAACAAGTGTATTATCTAACTGGCAATCACGATGAATTGCTGCGCAAATACAGCGGTTTGCAACTCGGCAATTTTGTGTTGGATGATAAATTGGTATTAGAATTAGACGGCAAAAAACACTGGTTCTTTCATGGCGATATTTTTGATATTTCTATTCACGGAGCTAAGTGGCTGGCTAAGTTGGGTAGCCTTGGATATGAGTTGATGATACTGTTGAATAAACTCGTAAATTTCTTTTTAGAATTGATGGGAAGGGAGAAATCTTCTTTTAGCCAAAACTTAAAAAGAGCAACAAAACGCGGGGTTAAAAAATTACATAATTATGAAGTAACGGCTGCGGAAGTAGGCGTTGAAAATGGCTATGATTTTGTGATAAACGGGCATTCGCATCAGCCTGGCATCAAAGTAATTCGCACTGATAAGGGCAGTGTTACTTATGTAAATTCGGGCGACTGGGTGGAGAGTTTGACTGCGCTGGAATACAACAACGGAGCGTGGAAAGTGATTCACTATAAAGATTTAAAGTTTGAGGAAGATTGGCTGAAAATTGATTACAGTGATTTGCCTTAAAATAAACTACCCCAATCTTTCATTTTTGACACAACACATTTTACCAATTATATTTTTCTCTTTTTGAAACACCATGCTTAAAGGATTTTTTGCCATCATTAATTTAATCACTATCGCGCTGATGTTGCTATCAGTGGTCTCTGCCTATATCAACCCGAATAGTGTTTGGCAATTTTCGTTTACAGGCATGTTGTTTTTGCCATTGATGATTACAAATCTTGCATTTGTAATCTTGTGGTTGCTTGCAAGAAAATGGTTCGTGCTTTTGCCCATTGCAGCATTGATGCTTTGCTACAAATCGGTGCTGCTTACTTTTGGTTTCAACTTTGGGGCGCAACAAGAAAAGGGCGTTAAAATTTTGGTGTGGAATGTGCGCAATTTCGACTTATATAATTGGAGCAAAAACTTAGAAACACGTGCGAAAGTAATGCAGTTGATTGAAGCTGAAGATGCTGATATTATTTGCTTACAGGAGTTTTATACCGATAGCGGAACCTTGATGAATAACATCAAATATCTTGCAGACACGCTGGGTTATTCTTTCTATCATTTTGAACCAACTGTTGAAGTAAATCGCTATCACAACAGAAAAAAAATTGAGCAGAAATGGGGCGAAGCTACCTTCTCAAAATTTCCGATTATCAACCGCAGCAGAGTTGATTTTACAAACTCAAAAAGCAACGATTGTATTTACACAGATATATTGGTGAGTGGCGACACACTGCGCGTTTACAACATGCACCTGCAATCTATTCACTTAGATAACAACGACTACACCGCCTTGCTAGAAATGGAACAAAAGCAAGAACCCGACTGGAAAAACCTCCGCAAAATTGTGCGCAAAATGAAGAATGGCTCGCGCTCGCGGGCATCGCAGGCAGAGCAGGTTGCCATGAGCATTCGAAAGTATAAGGGCAGGCAAATAGTGTGTGGCGATTTTAATGATGTGCCCATCAGTTACACCTACAATAAACTGGCGAATGCCAATCAAATGCAAGATGCTTTTGTAGCGAAAGGTTTTGCGCTGGGCAAAACTTTTATCAACCCGTATTTGTATTTGCGTATTGACAATGTGCTGGCTTCAACAAACATTCACATCAACAGTTGGCGCACCAACCAAAAGGTGTTGAGCGACCATTATGCGGTGTGTGTGAGTTTTAGTTTTTGATATACTAATCTCCTTGCTTTGTTTTGAATTAGTGCTTGGGCAGAATCTGTAGCTGTGTGCATTAGATTCTTTCTAGAAGCGTGGGACAATGTACTGTGCCTCGCTTTGGCGGAACTTCACCGATTAGCAAATAGCTATATATATATGTTATTGGTGATAAACCGAACTTAATAATCGGGTTCGCTCTGCTCTTTGTACCTGCGCTAGTTTGTTGGCTTAAATGTAATGTATGCAGCAAAGGGCTGACCATTTTTAGACAACAATTTCGTATCTTTGAGAGGTGAAAAAAGATACTAAATATCATCTCGATATTAGAGTTGATAAGCTGACAAACAGCATACTCAATACTATTTCTGGCGACAGTTTTCCGACTGATGTTCACCCTGTAACTAAAACAGACTTGAAAAATGTTACCAAAAAAACTGGCTGGCTTTTTTTCGTGGGCAACTGAATTGAAATTTATTGACAGAAAAAATTTTAAGCTTACCATTCGTAACAATCCAAATATAATCCAAGGACTTGCTAGTGTAGGTGATTACAACGACCACTTCTATTTACATCTTGTTGAAAGCGCCCCTTTTAATTTAGGTGAGAACAAACTTTATGAAGGTATTCCTGGAAATCTATTTGCCTTTACCTGCAAAATTTCTTGGGACAAAGGTTATCAAGGTTTCGTTTCTTTTACTTCTAAAACTAAACTTATAGAACACTACGAAGTAAGTTTAGGAGCTACGCATGTTGGTGGACATAAAATGGTAATCTTTCCTCAGGGTGCACTTAAATTAATTAAGAAATATTATCCAACATAAACAACAAATCAAAATGGGATACATCAAAGAACCAAAAGGCGTTGACTTATTAATTGGACCTTCTGTTTTGACAGATCAGGACTTAAAAATGATTAGCGAGATTATTGCCAATTACAAAAGCACAGGCAAGTTGCCGAACAAACCTAAAAGAACTGGACTTAGTGAATTGAAGAAATTGAAAACTCCTAAGAAAAAGGTTTTAGTATAACCTGAAATGCAAGATGCTTTTGTAGCGAAAGGTTTTGCGCTGGGCAAAACTTTTATCAACCCGTATTTGTATTTGCGTATTGACAATGTGCTGGCTTCAACAAACATTCACATCAACAGTTGGCGCACCAACCAAAAGGTGTTGAGCGACCATTATGCGGTGTGTGTGAGTTTTAGTTTTTGATACGAATAGATTGGCTTTTACGCTCTCTTATTTAGAAACAAAAATCATTCTAACTTCTTGATGTTCTGACTTCGGTCAATTAAGTTGTGTTGTAAATTCTATTAAGCTTTTTCTGTTTAAGACCATTGTAAAGTTCCTTATCACCTGTCCATAAATACCCTTTAAGATGTTTTGTAAGGGCTAAAAAATCAGAATCGTCTATATCAATGTCTTTTACAATCTCTTCTGCAAATAGCCAAGTTTTGCGTGGAATAAGTTCCTCATTAATGAAATTTATTTTTGCAAACACTTTGAATTGCGATTCTTCCAATTCGCTGTCGGAGAGTTTGGAAATGCGCTGAAAATAATGTTGGTGTCAACTATTACTTTAATGACTATTTGTTCTTTACCCGAGCGTGTCATCAAACTTCTTTTCACTTGATAAATCGGTTGCGATTTTTTTTCCACCAACCTTTCTTTACCTCCTTTGCAAGTTTGTCAACATCCGATTGTTTTGCTTTAGATTTTGACAGCACTTCTTTATAACTTAAATAATCTACAAGACGCTGCAATCCTTCCGTGTCAACGTAAGATAGAAGCCGAATTATTACCTCGTTTTTAGTTGTTTCTATAAGCATTATTGTACAACTCTATTGATTTAAAGATATGGATATTTTGCTTCAACCGACTTAGCTAAATCCAAACAGCCCACGCAGTTTTTACCCGCACGGGCTGTTTGGGTTGTTACTTCATCAACGCAACGTCCGCAAGCGAGACGTTGCTGCGAAGGAACAATGAAAGGCATCGCTTTAAGTATGAATAAAATACTCATAGATTAGCTTGTCAATATTATAAATAGGATTGTTTGGAGGAGATTTGGCAGAAGGCTTCGACAAGCTCAGCCTGACAATTCGTAGCGAGTGAGTGCGTTTAGCCCCGAGAGATTGTGTAATCGGCAATAGGTATTCCGAATTGGGTAAGGAGTGCGTGGCAGGATTTTTCATTTCTTTATAAACATAAAAATGGGCTGAGGGAACTTACAGGTTCTAAAACCTGTAAACTGGAGGTTCTTTAACGAACTGTAAATGGTAAATAGCAAATAGCGATTCGACTATTTTATCAAATAAAACTCTGCCTTTTCAGCCTTTAAGAGAATCAAAAGATCCTTGCCGATGGCGGCTTGTATGATGGGCGAATTGTTTTCGGGCAGTGCCAAGGTTTTGGTGGCTAGAGTAAGCATATCAAAGGCGTATAGATTTTCGGCATTGTTATAAATGATGGTTTGCGCCATTGCCTGAAACTTGACCAAGCCCTTCACCGGAATTGTTTTTTTGTAGCTGCCAAAAACATCAAACACAAAAATGCCTTGCGAACTATCGTTCATAAACACAAGGTTGTCATATTCCAACATAAAATTGGGCAGCGGTGTCTTTGCCAATTGGGTGTTCATCGGCTGCCCCTCGCGCAGCACCTTTCCGGTTTCGTCAATTTTTTTCAGGCTTCGGCTCACATTGTCAAAGTACCAAATTCTGCCATCGGTAGAGCCGCAAATAGCCGACACGGTAGGGTAACCCAATTGCAGAAAATCGTAGGTAGAAAGTGGCGAAAGAAACTTGTCTAAAATCACCGCCTTCATCACATCAGGAAAAAACACAACCAGCTTTAGCGGGTTGGTAACATCAATGCTGCCAATGGCTCCGTAGCGAAATTCTTCGTAGGGATAAAGCAGCTTGCCATCGGCTGAAAACTTTTGCAATTTGTTTCTGCCTGCCACATATCCATTACCAAATTTATCAATGGCAGAAATGTAGGCATCTGTTTCATGCGTGGCAATCAGTTCAAAATTTCGCGACTGCGCAGGCAGGTTGAATATGAAAAAAGAAAAAAGAAAAATGGAAAGAAGATGAACCTTCATTCGGCTAAAGTAATAAAAGGGGCGAGGGACGAATAGGGACGAGGGACGTTTGCAGCCGTTCCTCGTTCTTATTATACCACGGGCTTAAATTGTTCAAAGCCTTGTTTGCAACTAAAGCAAAACCGTATAGCGCGACACAGGGTGGAACCGAACGGTGAATTTAAGGTGGTGTCAACGCTGCCGCAATGTGGGCAACGCACCTTGTTCAGCATTTCTTCGGTCACTTCTCCTTCGTGAATAGCAGGCGGGGCAATGCCAAACAAGCGCAGCTTTTCGCGGGCTTCTTCGCTCATCAGGTTGCTGTTCCACGGGGTTTCAAAATCAACATCCACCACCACGTTTTCAAAACCTGCATTTACCACAGCCGTGTAAATATCTTTCTTCATCACATCAATAGCGGGGCAGCCCACAAAGGTGGGCGTCATCACCACCCGCACCGTATTTTCATTGCTTTCTACCTTAGTTACTATGCCCATATCCACCACCGAAAGCACAGGAATTTCAGGGTCTTTCACCTGCTCCAACACTTGCCATATTTTTTGTTCTGTTGTCATGTTTTCGTCCTTTGACCCTCGTTCCTTTTTTAATTCACTATGGCAATTTTTGCCACACATCTTTCTTTGCCCAGTTCGTTTGCGCTGAACACGGTATAAACTCCAGTAGCCACTCTTCTACCCGAATAAGTATTGCCATCCCAAATCATTTGCCCGCCATTTGCTTTGCCCTGATGCACCAATGCTCCGGTGGCATCGGTGATTTTTACATAAGCCTCATCCACTAAATTTTTTACGGCAATTGGTCCGCTATAAGAGGCTTCAACTGGGTTGGGATAAACCAATGCGCTGCCGCATTTTTCGCCACCGGCAATGGCATCTCCTTTATAACTTGCCAAACCTTTTTCGGTTGCAAAAAACACCTCGCCTGTTTTATCATTTACGGCAATATCTGTAATGAAATTTGAAGGCAGTGGGCTGTTCTCTGAATTGAATTTTAAAATCTCCGTTTTGCCATCTGCCGAAATCAACCATACACCGCTGTTGGTGCCTACCCACTTTCTGTTTGCTGCATCTACAGCCAAAGCGCGCACCACTTCGGTAGCAAAAAGAAAGCCGTTAAAGCCATCGCGCTCCACAATTATTCTTTGTGCATCGCAACCATTTTGGCTGAGGATACTGCGTGCACAAAAGAAAATTTCAATGCCCTCATCGGTACCCACCCACACCGCACCGTCTTTGTCTTCTACCATGGCATTCACCCCTCCGTTGTTTAAGCCTCCGCTGCCTTTGCCGGTGGCTACAACTCTGTAAACATCATCGCTGAAATCATCAATGCTTTTGCCTTCATAAAAAACTGAGATAACACCTGGACGCAGGCTCATCCATTTGTACCCATTAGAGGTGATAATCATCTTTTTGCCCAGCACATTATACATGTATCCCGGAAATTTCACCCATGTTCCATCTGCCTTGCGCACCGTTAGAGGATTGGCAGCATAAGCATTCTGCATCCATAAATTATTTTGTTTATCCAATGCAATTGCAGTTGCCTTAGTGCGTGGTGGGTCGCCAAGCGCAAAAGTTAATGGAGAGTTGTATTGATCATATTGCTTGATGGTTCCAGCTCCTAAATCAACTTCTGCCAAGCCCGAAAAGTTAGAACCCAACCACGCTTTTTTTCCATCGTCAGTCCCAAGCACCGCAACAATATCCGGAAAGTCGTTAAGTGCGGGTGTTGTATATTGGTTGAAACTCGTCCATTTATCATTTTGATATACATATAAACCACTGTAATTGTAGGTTGGTCCCCATGATAAATCTGTACCGCCACCCGACACCCACACCACATCATTTTTTATTGAAATTGAATAGGCATTTTGGCTATTCGGTCCATCAGGTATTATGCGCTCGCCATTTTTATATATGCCATACCATGCATCGCTGTACCAAACAGTTCCATCGTTATCTTTAAAATAATTCACAGGTACATTTCCAGAATTCTGCAAAACGTCAGTAGTTGTTGAAGTTATTTTTACAACTCTGCCTTGCGAGTTATCCAGTTTACTTTGCAGCAAAATCAATTCATCATCGTGGCTATCTAAGCGCAAGCTTTTCCATCCACTTTCGTAAAACTTCTTCGACCAAACAGTTCCATTAAATTCGTAGAGCGTGTCATTCAACAAGGTGTAAAAAGTACTATTGGCAAATTCTACAGCAATCGGATTTCCTGTAGGAAGACCATCTGCCGTGGTATATGCTTTCCAATTGTTGAAATTTAAAAGATTAGGATTGCTTAAAGAAGCACTTTTAATGCCTTGTGTAGTTGCTGCAAAAATTCTGTTATTTCCGGTGGCAACATCATTAATTTTTACATTGCTTCCGTTTGCCCCAATTACATAGGTTTCGGCAATTTCTTTTTTCTGTTGGTTCAAAACCACTATGCCAATATCAGTTGCTAAATAAATTCTTGCACCAGAATTGCAAATGTTATTGATGGCTTTTGTGCCAGCAATCACCTTGTTTTTTACATCAGGAATGTTGTAAACATCCGTTCCATTCACCAGCAAATCAATATTGCTGTTGTTGTAAGTAATAGCAAGTGTATTGGAGGTTTTATTATAGTCAATTTGCTTCACGCCCACATCACTCAGCACATTCGCCTTGTCGAAAAAATCAATAGTGCCATCGGCTTTATTGTAGGCGAAAAAAGATTGCGCACTTGCCGCATATACCTTATCGCCTGCATCCTCCATTCCATAATTATTGCTGAATGAAAAATGCAATTTCCAAGAGCCAATGGGTTGAGCATTTGATTGAAAAAAGAAAAAAGAAAAAAGAGATAAGAAAAATCCTTTCATCTGTATAAAATTTGTTTTTAAAGGTGTGATGGAATGTCCATCATCATTTATTAAAGCCCTGTTTGTGTTTTCAAATCACGGCATTTGATGCTACGAAATTAGAAAACTGATGCAGAAACGTTTATTGAAATGAAATGTTGTGTTGCGCATCATCAAAACTACCATCAAGTTTTGCATCTTGACTAATGTTTCTAATTTCCCATTTCAAATTTTGAAAATTGAATCTCGCTTCTTACATAGACCATACTATTCTTAAAGCTGATACTTCGGAAGAGGAGGTAATCAATTTATGTAACGAAGCGAAACAATATGGCTTTGCTGCCATCTGTATTCCTCCATATTTTGTTAGAAAATGTAAGCAATGGTTAAAAGATACAGACATTAAAATTGCCACTGTGGTTGGATTTCCATTGGGTTATGCGCACACACCAGCAAAGGTGGAAGAAGCGCGCAGAGCAATAGACGAAGGAGCCAATGAAATTGATATGGTGTTGAATTTAATAGCACTAAAGGCGGGTGATTTGAATTATTTGAAGAATGAACTAACGAGCGCAGCTACTATTATTCAATTGCGTGGCGGCAAGTTGAAAGTAATATTAGAAACAGGCTTATTGACCAAGGAAGAAATCATAACTGCCTGTAAATTGTGTGCTGAATTAAACGTTGACTTTGTAAAAACATCTACGGGCTTCACCGAACAGGGCGCAACGGTGGAAGTAGTTGAATTATTAAGAGCAAATCTTCCTAAGTCAATTAAGATAAAAGCAAGCGGTGGCATTCGTGATAAAGCATTTGCTGAAGCACTTATAAAAGCCGGTGCCGACAGAATCGGAACATCAAAAGGAGTTGAACTAGTTAGCTAAGCAATGAACAACATTATGTTACAAGGGACGTGGGACGTGGGACGAAGGACGAGGGACGAGGGACAAGGGACGAGGGACGAGGGGCGAAGGACGAACAGCACTGCCTACTTTTTACTGCTTACCGTTTTCTTATTTCTGTTTTCTGTTCAGATTAGCGCGCAAGAGTATAGCACTGTTCATCAAGATGAATCATTAAAAAATTTGATAGAGAAATATCGCAGCTACCAACAAAAAGTTGATGTTGCAGAAGGCTACAGAATTCAAATTACTTACACCACAGATAGAGACGAAGCCTACAAATCTAAAGCTCAATTGTATAAAGAATTTGATGCCGCAAACTCATACATTGATTATGAGCAGCCCAATTACAAGCTTCGCGTGGGCGACTTCAAAACACGATTGGAAGCAACCGCTTTTTTGCAGCAAGTTATATCGCTTTATCCTGGAGCTTTTATTGTAAAAGATAGAGTGAAGATTAAGTAGCATAGCTTTCAACTATTATCCGTCTATTTCGTTTTTCTAAAAAAATAACATGCAAATTTCAGCTACCATCATCACTATTGGCGATGAATTATTGATTGGGCAAACCGTGGATACCAATAGCGCGTGGATTGGTCAGGAGTTGAATAAAATTGGTATAAGAATTTTTCAAAGACTTGCTATTGGTGATGATGCGTTGCAAATTACTGATGCTTTAAATCTTGCCACATCACAATCTCAGTTGGTGATTATTACTGGAGGTTTGGGACCTACAAAGGATGACATCACCAAGAAAACATTAGCCGAATATTTTGGTGTTGGTTTTACTTTCTACGAAGAGGTGTGGGAGAAAATGAAAATCATTTTTGAAAAGCGCGGAAAGGAAGTTTTAGAAATGAATCGTAGCCAGGCAATGCTGCCAGCCAATGCAACTATGTTGCCCAACATGCGCGGCACTGCACAAGGTATGTGGTTTGATGAAAAAGGTGTGGTGTTTGTTTCTATGCCGGGTGTGCCACACGAAATGAAACACCTGATGGAAAAACAGGTGCTGCCACGCTTGCAAGAAAAATTCGATTTGCCGCACATCATTCACAAAAACTTAATGACTTCAGGTGCAGGTGAATCAAGTGTTGCGAATTTGCTCAGTGATTTTGAAGCCAATCTTCCATCATATATGAAGTTGGCTTACCTGCCGGATTTGGGTATCGTTAAACTTCGGCTAAGTGCTTATGGCGAAGCAAGCGAACAGGAAGTAGATGAAAAATTCACTTTGCTGAAATCGCTTTTGCCTGAATATGTTTTCAGCGATACAGAAAGCACTTTGCAGGAGCAAATTGGTAAAATGTTGCTCGCAGAAAACAGCACACTTGCCACAGCAGAGAGCTGCACGGGCGGTTATCTGTCGCATCTCATTACTTCAATTGCTGGTAGCTCTGCATACTTTCTTGGTGGCATCATCAGTTATCACAATGATTTAAAAACAGGTTTGCTGAACGTTGCTCCTGAAACTATATTGGAGCATGGTGCAGTAAGCGAAGCCACCGCAGCCGAAATGGTGAAAGGAATTTTGCAACAGACAGTCGCAACTTATGGTGTTGCAGTTACGGGCGTTGCAGGACCAGGGGGCGGCACACCTGAAAAGCCCGTAGGCACAGTTTGCTTTGCTGTGGGTAACAGTGAGCGCATTATCACACGCAAGTATCATTTCTTCCCTTCGAGAATGGAGAACATAAAAGTGAGTGCAAACTCCGCAATGAATTTATTGCGCAGGTTTATGTTAAAGGAAATTT
>CAZKHZ010000007.1:29374-33599 GCA_964552715.1 uncultured Chitinophagaceae bacterium
TCGTTACAATCTCTTAATCTTTATTCCCCATAATTATTTCATTTTTGGTGCATGGTAAAATACTTTTCTGTTTTAGCGACTGCACTGTTCTTCTTTACCCAAACTTTTTCGCAAACTGTAACCTCACGACCTAAGTTGGTAGTGGGCATGGTGGTTGACCAAATGCGTTGGGATTATCTCTATCGCTACAGCGAAAAATATACTGCAAATGGTTTCAAACGTATTTTGAATGAAGGCTATGCAAACGAGCAGACCTACATCAGCCACTTTCCTTCGTACACTGCACCTGGGCATACTGGTATTTACTCGGGCAGTGTGCCTGCAATTCATGGTATCACGGGGAATGATTGGTTTGACAGAGATGAAAATCGCATTGTTTATTGCACCAATGATACTACCGTAAGTTCTGTTGGCGGAAGCAAAAAAGCTGGGCAGCAATCGCCACATAGATTATTGACAACAACTATATGCGATGAATTGCGATTGGCAACAAACTTTCGTTCAAAAACTGTTGGCATAGCAATAAAAGACCGAGGCGGCATTCTTACTGCTGGGCACACTGCCAACGCTGCTTATTGGTATGACGGCAGCAATGGCAACTGGATAACAAGCTCTTATTACATGAACGATTTACCTAAATGGGTAAAGAATTTCAACGATAAAAAACTGGTGGACGCTTATGTAAAAAAAAACTGGAACACATTGATGGAAATGTCGAAGTACTGGGAAAGTACCGAAGATAATATGTGGTATGAAGCAACCCTCTCCAATGAGGATTTACCTGTGTTTGGACATAAACTTACAGACCTAAAAACTTCTGGTACTGAAATCATTAAATCAACTCCGTTTGGCAATACACTCACTTTTGAATTTGCCAAAGCTGCTGTGGTTGGCGATACTTTGGGCAATCGTGGTATTACAGATTTTCTTGCCGTAAGTTTTTCATCAACTGATTATATCGGGCACACTTTTGGTCCTAATTCTATCGAAATGGAAGATGCTTACATCCGCATGGATAAAGAGCTTTCGGATTTTCTTACATTCTTAGATGAAAAAGTAGGCAAGGGCAATTACTTGTTTTTTATGACTGCCGACCACGGTGCTGCACATGCTGTTGGTTTCAATAAAGACAATCACATTCCGGCAGGTAACCAATTTGATAAGCAGCTTTTTTCAAAAGTAGATTCGTTTTTGCAGCTTATGTATAGCAGAAAAAATATGATTCATGCGGTTATCAATCAGCAGGTAGTATTGAACTACGAAACCATTCACACAAGTAAAATAGAACCCGAAGATGTGGCTTCTCTTTTAGTGGAATTTTTGCAAGAAGAAAAAGGTATTGCCCGCGCTATTGACATGAAAGAATTAAACGAAACCACCTTGCCCGAGTGGTACAAAACCTGCTTGAACAACCAGTATCACCCAAGGCGCACTGGTGATGTGCAAATGCTTTTTGACCCAGCTTGGATGAGCGATTTTCCGAAGGGAACAACGCATGGCAGCATTCATCCTTATGACACGCACATTCCTCTGTTATGGTTTGGTTGGGGCGTTAAACAAGGAAAAGATTATAGCCGCACATACATGACGGATATTGCACCAACTATTGCTGCACTTTTAAAAATTCAGGAGCCGAATGGTTGTGTTGGAAAAGTGGTAACAGGCTTGTTGAAGTAATTTGTAAAGCTTCAGGCTTCAGTTTTATTATTGAGAATGAAAACCTATTTCCAATTACACGTGTTTAATGCCTACTTTTAGCAAAGAATAAAAAACAATTACATACAATGGGTATCGCGAAATTTTTAGAGAAGCAAATTGTAAAGCACCTTCCATCTGTAGCTAGAGCCGTGCAGCGCAGCATGACGGACGATAAGAAGATTGTTTTGATTAAGAACGAAATGCGCAATGATCCTGAGATGGTGGATTCGTTGTTTCCATACAGAGATAAGTATGCGGTGAATAGCAAGATGCCCGAAAAATCTTCATCGCGCGAAGATGTTTTGAAGCAGATAAAAGAAATGCACGCTGCGGAAAGTGGCACTTGGAAGGGCGGTAAAATATCTGGTTCGTTTTATCATGGCGACCAAGACCATTACGATTTTTTGAACGAAGCATTTTCGTATTACTCGCAGGTAAATTCCATTCAGCGGGATGTGTGCCCTTCGCTTACAAAGTATGAAGGCGAAATTATTTCTATGACGCTGGACATGTTTAATGGCGATGCTGTAAACAAACGCAACTCGAACGAAAAAGCATGTGGCTCGCTGACTACTGGAGGCACGGATAGTATTTTTCAATCGGTGTATGTGCACCGCGAATGGGGCGTGGACAAAGGTATTACGCAACCAGAAATTGTGTTGCCGGTGAGCGCACACCCTGCATTTTTCAAAGCAGCACATTATTTGAATATCAAAGCTATTACTGCCAAATTGGATGATAACTTTCAGGCTGATGTAGCAGATATTGAAAGCAAGATTACAGCTAACACGGTGATGATTATGGGCTCGGCAGGCAACTATGGGCATGGCATTATTGACCCGATAGAAAAACTGTCGGACATTGCGGTGAAACACAAAGTTGGCTTGCATGTGGATGGTTGCTTGGGTGGTTTTATTTTATCGTGGGCGGAACCCTTGGGTATTGCTTGCCCGGTGTTTGATTTCCGCTTGCCGGGGGTTACGGCTATTTCGGCTGATACACATAAATATGGCTATTCGTTGAAGGGTACTTCTACTGTATTATTCAGCAATGAAAAACTAAGACAGTATCAATATAGCGGCTACGTTGATTGGCCTGGTGGTGTGTATATTTCTACTGGCTTCAACGGCAGCAAATCGGGTGGATTGTTTGCGGCTACATGGGCGGCAATGGTGCATTATGGCAAGGAGGGTTATATGAAACGCGCTAAGCAGATTTTTGAAGTGAACAAAAGAATGAAAGATGTGGTGCGCGGTATTCCTGAGTTGAAACTGATTGGTGATTCGCTATTTATTACTGCTGTTGGTTCGCACCAATTCAATATTTATCATGTAAATGATTATTTAAAAACCAAAGGTTGGCGGATGAATGGACAACAACATCCGAATGGTTTTCACTTTTGCATTACGGGACCGCAGGTGACTAATGCGGGTATTGTGGAAGCGTTTGAAATGGATTTGAAAGCTGCCGTGGAATATGCGAAAGTGCAAAATGGCGACCCTAAATCGGCAGCGATGTATGGCGGGGCGGGTAAGGAAATTGACCCTTCGATGTATATGCCGATGTTGGTGGCTTATACTGATGTGACGCAAAGCACGTATCCGTTTTAAGATTTGAAATATTAGGCGAGGGCGGGCAGGTATTTGTTTTTGCCAAAAGGGTAGTAATTAATTTTTCAACCAGCCTGCAATACTTCTTCGGGAGTTGGTGTGTGAGGCATGGACTTCATGCTCCATTTCGGCACTTCTAAAAAAAATCATTCGCCCTGCTAGTGGGGCAATGTTTATTTGTGTTTCGTGTTTGGGATATAGTGACAACATGCCGCCATCTTCTTGTTTCCAATCGTGATTTAGATATAGGATTGTAGAAAATTCTCGTCCCTTTTCGTTTTTAAATTGGTCGAGATGTCGTTTGTAAAAACGCTCTTTTTCGTAGGTGGCATAATGGCTTTCAAAACTCTTTAGTGAGGTGTAGCATGTCTTATTCAAATGGTTAATAAACTTCTCCATTTTTTTTAAATAAGTGAGTTCAAACGCATTTGTGCTTTGTGTTTCAATCCAATTGATGGTGTCGCCTCTGATGGTATTATCTTGATGAAAATTATTTTTGTTACCCACGCCTGAAGGCTTCATATTTCCTGATTCGCTTAACCTTTGGCTATTGTTTCGGAGCCCCGTGATGGTATCGGGTTTCATAAAATTGTTGCAGCAGCCATATTTATTATCAATAAGCCCTTGAATCAATTCTTCGAATTGATTTTGCTCTTGCATTTCTTCGGTATCCATGTTTTACAATTGAAGTTTTAGCCTGGGTTGGTGCTTACAAGCAGTTAAACATAAGCAATAGTTACATTGATAATGGTGGTTATGAATTGTGGTGGAAATATTGCTGCGGTTATTTTTTCGGAACGTCCTCTTTTGTGCAAAAGGAAGATTGGAATATGGAAATGGAGGTGGCGAATGTGGAAGTGGAGCATTGGAATATGGAAAAGGAGCGGACGATTGTGAAAAGAGAGCTTTGGAATATG